>CAYXAZ010000128.1:0-7100 GCA_964463085.1 uncultured Flavobacteriaceae bacterium
CTCTCTTTTGTTCTTTCTGATTTATACTATAAAATTAATAGATTGTAAACTTAAGCCGTGTAAAATTCATTGCTAGGTTTTAGCTTACTTAGGAAAATCCTATCGGATTTTCAAGTTGGTTTTGTACTTGCGAAGTTTATCGCTAATTTCACGCAACGAAATCTTACACACACCGTCAGACTGCGCAAAAACTTAAGTCATAGCTATTCAAATAAGAATAATCGCGAAGCGATTTTTCAGAGCATAAAGGGTATTTCTATACTTACACCAACTCCACTAAAAAAGTAACATTTTATTTATGCTTTTTTAATAGAAATTGTATATTTGCAACCGCAAAGACAAATACAATTTGTTTTTAAATAGTTCTTTTTGACTTTAGTGTGCAATTCGGTGAACAACATACGGTTAAAAGTGTTTAAAACATTATAATATAGTGGGTTACAGAAATTTAATTAATCCTGCCACCCCGACAAACTAAAGCTGTGAGTTTTCATAGAAAGTTCACTTTCTTAAGAAAATGAAAAGCTTTAATTTGCAACAAATCATATTCAGGATCAGCGAAAGCTAATCCTAATGGTCGCGTAGCTCAGCTGGATAGAGCATCTGCCTTCTAAGCAGACGGTCACAGGTTCGAATCCTGTCGCGATCACTACAAGCATAAAACCTGTAATTATATTGCAGGTTTTTGCAATTTGGAAAAGACCAAAGCATAGCTTTAAGTCTTTGGAAGATTGCAAAAACTGTAAAGCGGTAACTTTGCAAGTTTTATATTTGCAGAGGAGAACGTTATTAGGATATGCAATCCTATCGCGATCACAAATGAATCAAAAGAAAGTTCAATTACAAGCGAGTTTCAAAATGAAGTGATTGTTTTTTTGATTCTCAGTACGGAGTGCTGTTAGGATCAGCAAAATTAATCCTATCATAATTACTTAAAGCAAAAAGTATGATTAATGATAAATGCTATTTTCATTGTATTATTCAGGATATTCAATCCGTAAATGATAAATATTATTCAGTTTCTTTTTAATTACTTTCTTAATGGTTTGAATTTCCTTAAAAGTTATATCAGCATTCATAAATTGTCCGTTAGCCATTTGACTAGCTACAATTTTTTCAATCAAATTATCAATTAACTGCGCACTTGGTTCTTTTAAACTTTTTGATGCAGCTTCAGCAGCATCACACATCATTAAAATAGCTGTTTCTTTTGAAAACGGAATAGGTCCTTTATATGAAAAGTCTTTTTTGTCAAGAAACTCAGCATTTAACTCCTCTTGTTTTTTATAAAAATAGTAAACAACTGATGTGCCATGATGAGTTCTTATAAAATCAATAATCCTATCGGGTAAACCGTTTTTCTTTGCTAGTTCTATACCATCAATAACATGGTTTACAATGATTTTAGCACTATCTTTTGGTGTTAATTCATTGTGTGGGTTTACACTTGTAGTTTGGTTTTCAATAAAATACATTGGATTCAACATCTTACCAATATCATGATATAATGCGCCGGTTCTGACCAACATTGCATTAGCACCAACCTCATTCGCTGATGCTTCTGCTAAATTTGCTACTTGCATTGAATGTTGAAAAGTACCTGGGGCTTTTTCGGCCAATTCTCTCAATAATTTTGAATTGGTATTTGACAGCTCTAATAATGAAACATCAGATACTAAGCCAAATATCTTTTCGTAAATCAATATTAAGAATAATGATAAAAATGACAATACGCCATTTAAGGCAAACATTGCAAAATATTCCCAATTTATTTTTTGCGTGTTCCCTTCCTGAATAATTGAAAAGGCAAAATACGCCACCATATAAATGAATGTAATCTGACTAATTGATATAAACAGATTTGCTCGTTTATACAGTTCAGAAACTGTTAAAATAGTAACTATACCGGCAATAATTTGTAAGAAAATAAACTCAAAACTATTAGGGACAATAAAACCTAAAAGCAATACAGTTAATACATGTGTAAACAATCCTAACCGAGCATCAAAAAAGGCTTTGATCAGTATTGGTAAAATTATTAATGGAACTACATAAAGATACTCAACACGGTATTTAACAACTAATGTCACTAATAATACCATCAGTAATATGTTAAAAAAAATAAAGGTAACTTTTGTATTATTTTCGAATATATTATTTCTGTATTTTTTTAAGAATAAGAGTAACATTAATAAGGCGAGCGCAACTAAAATTGTATACCCTAATACAATCCAATTATAACTTGACTTACTCCATAATTGTGATTGGAATTCTTTCTTTAAAGAATTTAATATCTGAAATTTTCTACCTTCTACTACATCTCCTTTAGAAATAATTCTTTCATTTTCTGTAATTAAACCCTCTGTATAAGAAATCTTATTCAATTCATCTTGTACTATTTTTTGTGTCAATGTATCATCAAAAAAAACATTAGGCTCTAATACTTCTAAAAACACGTTTGTAAAATATTTTTCTAAAAACTTATAATTTGTATTTCTAAAATATTTTTTAATATCACTTTGCAAATCATTTGCAGTTGACAATTTATCAAAAACCACTTCAGTAATAATATTTCCTTTTCTAATGGCTACAAATTGCTTGTTTTCGGCTTTATTTCTATCGTTTCTTTCTAAATATCCATTTTTATAAATATTGTCAATAAATTTAGTTGCAAAATTAATTACACTTCTCTTTCGGTATCCTTTAAGTATAGTGTCATGTAAAGTTTGAGATACTTTATTATTAAAATTTTCTTTAACTCTTGTTCTGATACTCTCGTTGTAAGTAAAGTATAACTTTTTAGTTATTTCAATCTGCTGTTTTTCTTTATCAATTTTATCATCAGGTTTTTGAATAGCAAAATCAAAAGGAGCATATAAGTTCTCGTATTGCCAAGGCTTTCCTTTTTGAAATTCATATTTAAAATGCCCTCCTTTCGGAAATAGATAAACAATGACCACAACCGTCAAAATAAAGAGGAAAATTTTATATATCAAGGCATGGTTTTGATATAACTTATTTAAAACCTTTTTCAAATTGAACTTTTTCATTAATTGAACTTTTATAAACTTACCTGCAATGTAAAAAAAATTAGTAGACTATAGGTGAGTTCTATGAGTATATTGTAGAAAAATACCTAAATTTGCAGCAGATTTCAAATTTCTTAAAAATGAAAAACGAAGTAGTTATAGTGTCAGCAGTAAGAACACCTATTGGAAGTTTTTTAGGTGCTCTATCAAGTGTATCTGCAACTAAATTAGGTGCGATTGCAATTAAAGCCGCTTTAGAAAAAATAAAATTAGATCCCGATAATGTTGATGAAGTTTTAATGGGCAGTGTGTTACAAGCTAATTTAGGGCAAGCTCCAGCTAGGCAAGCAGCTATTTTTGCCGGAATACCAGATACCGTTCCTTGTACAACTGTGAATAAAGTCTGTGCTTCTGGCATGAAAGCAATTATGCAAGGCGCTCAAGCTATTAAATGTGGTGATGCTGATATTATTGTTGCAGGCGGAATGGAAAATATGTCATCTGTACCTCATTATTTGAACGGACGGTCAGGACAAAAGTTTGGAAACATCAATCTAGTTGACGGTATGTTAAAAGATGGTTTGACAAATGTTTATGATGGTAAACACATGGGTACATGTGGAGATCTATGTGCAACTGAACATAATTTTTCTAGAGAAGAGCAAGATGCTTTCGCAATAGAATCTTATAATAGATCAGCTAAAGCTTGGCAAACCGGTAAATTTGATAATGAAGTCATTCCTGTTGAAATACCTCAGCGAAAAGGAGATCCTATTCTTGTTATTGAAGATGAAGAATATAAGAATGTGAAAATGGAGAAAATTTCTACACTAAGACCCACATTTAATAAAGACGGTTCTGTTACAGCAGCTAATGCCTCTACTCTAAATGACGGAGCAGCTGCATTAGTATTAATGAGTAAAGAAAAAGCAAATGAATTAGACTTGACCCCATTGGCAACTATAAAAGGATATGCAGACGCTGCTTTAGAACCAGAATGGTTTACTATTGCTCCGGCAAAGGCTATACCAAAGGCATTAGCAAAAGCAGATACCACAATTGATGCCGTAGATTATTTTGAATTTAACGAAGCTTTTTCTGTTGTTGGTTTAGCGAATACAAAGCTATTAGAATTAGATGCTGAAAAAGTAAATGTAAACGGTGGTGCTGTCTCCTTAGGACATCCGCTGGGTTGTTCTGGTGCACGAATTGTTGTAACGCTAATAAACGTTTTAAAACAAAATAACGGTAAACTAGGTGCAGCCGGAATATGTAATGGTGGTGGTGGTGCAAGTGCCATCATAATCGAAAATAATTAATATTTTATTGATGAATTACGGACTTTGTAATTTAAGTAATATTCCTTTAAGAATTGAACCTGACGATAGAAGTGAAATGGTTTCGCAAGTACTTTTTGGAGATCATTTCGAAGTCTTAAAAAAATCAAAAAAATGGTTGAAAATTAAATTAGCTTTTGATGATTATCAAGGATGGATTGATAATAAACAAACTCTTAAAATAACTAAAAAACATTACGATAAACTTGATAACTCTCCTATTGTCGTTTCTAACGAATTGGTTGATTTTGTTGAAAATAAAAATACCAGAGAGCTAATATCAATTCTTTTAGGTAGTCGTCTTCCGTTTTACACAAAAAAATCTTTTGAACTTAGCGGGAAAGAATATTCATTTGAAGGTAACATTTCAGGAAACATATCCTCCAAAGAAAGTATTGTAAAAATTGCCTTTATGTATCTAAACACGCCTCATTTATGGGGTGGTAAAACGCCTTTTGGTATTGATTGTTCTGGGTTTACACAAATGGTATATAAAATTAATGGTCATAAGTTATTAAGAGATGCTGCTCAACAAGCTACTCAAGGTGAAGTATTGAGTTTTATTGAAGAATCTGAACCCGGTGATCTTGCTTTTTTTGATAATGATGAAGGGAATATTATACATGCCGGTATTATTTTAGCTAATAATTATATTATACATGCAAGCGGCAAAGTACGGATAGATAGGCTTGATCAAAGTGGAATCTATAACGCGGAGTTAAGAAAGCACACTCATAAATTGAGAGTTATTAAAAAAATATTTTAAAATTACTACCAAAAAAATCCTGACAGGTTTTGAAAACCTATCAGGATTACAATTAGATTATATTTTATTAATCAATTATTCTTTAGAAGCATCCCAAATAACTTTCATCTCTTTGAATTTATCATCCATCTCCAGATTTTCATACATACTCATTAATGTTCTTACCAAGTCTAAATCTTCTTCTTTATTCTTTTCTTTTTTAAGAGTACGTGCTTTTTCATATATTGGCAATACTTCTTTATATAATTCCATTTGTTTTGCTTTTATAGCATCATACTTTTTAAAATTACTCAAGCTATTATTCATTTCTTCAACCAATTCCTTATCTTTTTCCAATTTAAGAGCACCTAAATTAACATAAGCATCTGCATATTCAGGGTCTAACTCTATTGCTTTATTATAATATTTTAATGCCTCTTCACTATTACCTTGTTCTTGACTAATAACACCTACATTAAAATATAGATTTGCATTGGTTGGATCTTGTTTGATAGCTTCTTTCATCAAGACGGCAAACTCATCTTTTTTATCTAATTTTAGCAGTAAATTAGCCTCTGTAAGTAATATATTAATATCTTTAGGATCAATTTTTCTAGCTTCCTGTACTGCAGCAATAGCATTTTTAACCTCACCTTTTTCAACCAAAATAAAAGCTATATTTTTAATAATTGATCCGGTTTTAGACTTAGAAACTTCTACCTTTGGTTCTTTATACTGTTTAGTTTTAATCATCAAGTCCATTTGTGACTTAGAACCGAAATTTTCTTTCTCACCACTTTCAATGTTAGTAGCCATATACGTAGTTGCTATACCTGTATAACCTAATTCTTTCAAACTTTTAAAATACACCAAAGCATTATCAAAATCTTTATCTAAATAAGCAGCATTAGCAGCATATTCTAAAAATGCAGTATCTTTTTTACTCAATAAATACGTTTGATACAGCGTCTTTTTCGCATTTTTATAATCTTTATCTTGATATTGCTTGATTCCCTGATTAGAGACGTCTCCAACCAAAGCAGCCAATAAAGGTTCAGCTTCTTTTGTATATTTAGCCTTGCCTGTTTCTTTTTCAAAACTTAATAGGTCTTGAAAAGATTTTGCCGCAGTTGCATAAGCATTTGCATCTAATGCAGGATTCTTTTTTGCAATGTCATAATACGTTTTTGCTTTTAAAAAGTAAAATTTAGCTTTAGATTTTGCATCGGCATTCGCAATTAAGCCCTCGGCTTTATCAACCGCTGATTTAGCGGCAGCTACGTCTCCACTTTTTAGAGCCTTTTCTGTAGCTTTTAATTCATCTTTTTGTGCATAAGTTGATAATCCAATAAAAATTGCCAATACTAATAATAATTGTTTTTTATTCACCAAATATCTATTGATTTTATGGAGTTTCGCACCAAAGGTGGACAAGCTCTGATTTTTCTTTGAAAAGTTCATTTTGTTTAAAATTATTAATTATTCTTGATTGTTTGTTGTTTCTTCAGAATCATTATTTTCAATTTCCGTGCCATCTTCATTTTCGATATCATCACTTTCTTCTTCATGCATTACTTTTGCCACAGCAGCAATTGAATCATTGTCTTTAATATTTATCAAACGTACACCCTGTGTTGCTCTACCCATTACGCGCAAATCAGCAACAGCCATTCTAATGGTAATCCCTGATCTATTGATAATCATTAAATCATCTTCATCAGTTACATTTTTTATGGCTACCAAGTTACCAGTTTTTTCAGTAACGTTAATGGTTTTGACTCCTTTGCCTCCTCTGTTGGTAATTCTATAGTCTTCTAATTTAGAGCGTTTACCATACCCGTTTTCTGAAACTACTAATATATTACTTTCTTCATCATTTACGGAAACCATTCCTATTACTTCATCTTTGTCATCTTTTAAACGAATTCCTCTAACTCCGGAAGCATTTCTTCCCATAGGGCGTGTTTTCGCTTCTTCAAAACGAATACA
>CAYXAZ010000129.1:0-7067 GCA_964463085.1 uncultured Flavobacteriaceae bacterium
GTTGACGCTCCAAAAGTATATCCTTTTTTTAATGCTTTTTTAATGGCTTTTTGTACTTTTTTATGTCGATGACCTAAGATCATCGGACCATAAGACAAAACATAATCTACATAGGTATTACCATCAACGTCTGTGATCTTACTACCTTTTGCTTTTTTTATAAATAACGGATTCCCTCCTACTGAAGTAAATGCTCTTACCGGAGAATTAACGGCTCCTACAAGGTGTTTTAATCCTTTTTTGTATAGTTTTTCTGAATTTTTGAAGTTCATGTTCATTTGTTTATTTGTTGAATCGGGTAATTGTTTGTTTGCCACGGATTCACTAATGCATGATTTTTATAAGGAATCTCTCTTATAAAATTAGCAAATCCTTCTATTTTCATTTTCATTTAGTTTATGGATTCCTGCTTTCGCAAGAATGACAGACACATCAACGGTTCAACAACAGTTTAGCTACTTCCTTTGCAAAATAAGTAATGATAATATCTGCTCCTGCTCGTTTCATAGACAATAAGCTTTCAAGCATTACTTTTTCACCATCTATCCATCCTTTTTCTGCTGCTGCTTTTATCATTGCATATTCTCCACTTACATTATAACAAGCAATAGGTCGGTCAAAATTATTTTTTAAATCTCTGATAATATCCAAATACGATAAGGCTGGTTTTACCATTAATATATCTGCTCCTTCAGCATCATCAAACGTTGCTTTTCGCATTGCTTCATCTCTATTGGCAGCATCCATTTGATAGGTTCTTCTATCTCCAAAACTTGGCGCAGAATCTGCAGCATCACGAAATGGCCCGTAAAATGCTGAAGCATATTTTACTGAATATGCCATAATAGGAATATCTGTAAATCTGGTATTATCTAAAGCTTCTCGTATCATAGCAATAGTACCGTCCATCATTCCTGAAGGTGCAATCATATCTGCTCCTGCTTTAACATGAGAAATAGATTGCTTTGCAATATTTACCAAAGTTGCATCATTATCTACATCATTTTCATGTATAATTCCACAATGACCATGAGAGGTATATTCACAAAAACATACATCAGTAATGACATATAAACTTGAATAATTTTTCTTGATAAATCGAATCGCTTGTTGGATGATTCCGTTATCATTCCATGTTTCAGAACCTTCATCATCCTTTTTTGACGGAATACCAAATAACAATACTGCCGGAATATTTAAAGCAACTACCTCATCTAATTCTTTGGAGATTCTATCCAACGAAAAGCGTTTAATCCCGGGCATGGAAACAATTTCTGTTTCTATATCTTTTCCTTCTTCTATAAATAAAGGATAGATCAAATCATCAACTGAGAGCTTTGTTTCTCTAACTAAGCGTCTGATGTTTTCTGTTTTTCTAAGTCTTCTTGTTCTAAACATATCTACTTTTTAGACCTGGCAGGTTTTGAAAACCTGTCAGGTCTCCATTTAGTTTTTATTTTTGGATGTTTATCACTTTGGATAAACACCCCTAAAGAGCTACACTCTGTATCTTCAATGAAAATATATTTTCATCTCGATAATCCTCAAGGGGACAATTATTTAATTTAACGACACTACTTCTTTATAAAATGTAAATTCACCAATTCAATTACACTTTCTACCGTGGGTAGTTTTGCAACCTTTACATCTTTAAAATGTTTTTTTGCTTCACTAGCTGTTGTTTCTCCAATACAAAAAGCAATATTGTTAACTTCATTCTCCAATAAATAACTCTGTACTGTTGAAGGGCTATAAAACAATACTCCTCCAACATTTTCAGCAACTTTCATAGGACTATTAATAGTCTTATAAGCCTGTACCTCATGTAAAATAATACTATTTTTCGCTAATATTTCCGGCAATTCATCTAAGCGAATATCACTACAGAAAAAAGTCACTTCTGCTTCCTTTTTTAAATTCTCAACTAAATATTCTGCTAATTTTTTAGCATTTTTTTCTGAATGATTTACTTTCCCAATTCGTTTTTCAATCAACCGCTTTGTTCTTCTACCAACACAATAAATATTCTTAAACTTTAATTCAGCAGCAGAGAAACTCATCAATAATGATTCTACTGCATTTTTACTAGTAATAATTACATTTTCAATTTCATTTTTCACCTCTTTAGGAGGAATCCTATTAAAACGGATTTTAATAAAATCGCTATCCTCAACGGCAATATCTTCATGAAATAATTCCGCTTGAGAATCAGATAGTTTCTTTGTTGAAAAAACAGCATTCTTTTTTGCCGTATCTCCAACTTCTATATCGTCAAGCATAATGCGCTTCCCTCCTTTTTGGATGATTGTGCCGGCACAGTATTTTGCAATTGTATGGGCTTCACTAAGTTTAGAAACTTTAGAAACCTCCACTTTTTGTTTCCCATCTTTACTAAATAAAGCACCTTTAAAATAAACCTTCTCATCTTTAATATAAGCCAAAGCACCAATCGGAGCAGTACAACCTCCTTCTAAAGCGTTTAAAAAATCACGTTCTATTGTAGTGCAAATCTCACTTTCTTCATGATTTAATTTAGCTGTAGCTTCATAAGCATAGATATTTTCTTCTAAAGAGCAGATCATTATTGCGCCTTGTGCCGGCGCAGGAATCATCCAATTTAAATTGACACTATTTTCAGGTGTCAATTGAATACGATTTAATCCCGCAGCAGCGAAAATAGCACCATTCCAATCCTCATTTTCTTCAATCTTTTTTAAACGTGTATTTACATTACCTCGTAAGTCAACAACGGTATGTGTTGGATACCGATGTAACCATTGTGCTTTACGTCGTAAACTACCAGTTGCTATAATGGCATTCTCACGTGACATAAATTCTTCATTGCCTTTAAAAACCAACATATCATTACTATTGCCACGTTTTAGAACTGCTGCCTGTACAATCCCTTTAGGTAAAATGGTAGGAACATCTTTTAATGAATGTACAGCAATGTCAATTTCATTATTTAGCAATGCGATATCAAGGTTTCTTGTAAAAATACCTGTTATACCAAGTTCATATAATGGTTTGTTTAAAACCAGATCTCCGGTAGATTTTATTGGGACTAACTTAGTTTGATACCCTAATGCTTCTAGTTGACGTTTTACAGTATTCGCTTGCCAAAGTGCCAATTCACTATCACGCGTTCCAATTTTAATAATATCCATTAAGTAATGTTTTCTAACTGAAAAACTTTAGAGATAAGTTCAATGCTTTCGTCTGATGAAGTATTATTTTCTTTTAAATGATTCGCAAAATGTTTGGTTATTTTTTGAATGATTCTATCAGACAAAATTTCAGCTTGGTCTTCATTAAAACCAACTGTTTTTTTACGTTGAAAATCGATTTCTTCAGATTTGATCTCCTCTAATTTATGTTTTAAAGCTTTAATTGCAGGAGCAAATTTACGGTTTTCTAACCAAGTCATAAATTCACTTTTAACCTCGTCAATAATTGCTTCAGCTTTAGGAATCTGGTCTTTACGACGTTCAATAGTTTCGTCAGTAATTTGAGAGAGATCATCTAAATGAATCAAATTAACATTTGGTAATTCCTTTACATCTATTGACACATTCTTAGGTATTGACAAATCTAATATCAGCAATTCTTTATCTGTAGGAATTAATTCTTTAGGAACTGTAGGCAGTTGCGCACCAGTTGCTACAATTAAAATGTCTGTTTTGGAAATCTCAGTTTGTAAATTTGTAAATTCTTTAACCTTTACGTCAAACTTGCCAGCAACCTTTTCTGCATTCTCTTTTGTGCGATTGATCAATGTAATATGTTTATTATGAGTATGCTTGATTAGATTATCACAGGTATTTCTACCAATTTTACCGGTACCAAACAGCAATATATTTTTATCAGAAATATTTTTAACCGTTTTCATAATATATTGTACCGATGCAAAAGCAACAGAAGTCGCTCCGGAAGAAAGTTCTGTCTCGTTTTTAATTCGTTTACTCGTTTGAATTACTGCATTGAATAAGCGTTCAAAAAATGTATTGATTAATTTATATTTTTTGGAAAGATTGAACCCCTTTTTAAGTTGACTGATAATTTCAAAATCACCTAAGATCTGACTCTCTAAACCCGTACCAACTCTAAATAAATGGTGTATTGCCTCATTATTTTTATATACATCAGCAACTTGTTGAAACTCTTCAACAGTACCATTTGAATTATCGCATAATAATTTTATGAGTTGAAACGGATGTTGGGCAAAACCATAAATTTCTGTTCTATTGCAAGTAGATATGGTAACTATTCCTTCAATACCATCAGACGAAGCTTGTTCAAGTACTTTCTTTTTAGAATTTCCATCTAAACTAAATTTACCTCTAATTTCTGCATTTGCTTTTTTATAGCTCAATCCGATACAGTAAAGTGTACTAGGTTTAGAAATATAATGTTGCTTCATTTATTGAATTCATTTTAAAGAATTGATAGCAAAATTATTGTTAGTTCGTTAAAAAAAATAACGCTGAAAGGGTTATTTATATCGCTACACGTTTTTTTACATAGTTTTAAGAGTTAAAATTAACAAAATGTTTACTTTTGTAGTAAATAGAGTTTCTTAACAGCTCTCTATTTAGAATAAATCTAAATAATAATTTATATTTTGGCAAATATATCAACATCAAAAAATGTCGCTGTAGGTTCAATTGAAGATACTAAAATTGAAGATGGTTTTTTTATCTTAAAGCTTCATAATGAAACGAATGAAAGTCAATGCATTATAAGAAAAATAGATAGTTGTTTTATACAATTCCATTTTTGTATTAACGGGGCTGCCAAATTTAATTTTAATAATGGAAATTATGCTTTTGATGTATCTTCAGAACATTCATTATTATTATATAATCCGCAAAGAGATCTACCGATAAATTTAGAATTACAAGCAAATTCAAAAATGATATCTCTTTTGATATCCATAAAAAAATTTCATTCTTTATTTTCTCAGGAGGCTGATTATATCCACTTTTTAAGTGATGATAATAAAGAAAAAAAGTATTATGATAGTAAGCCTATTTCGCCTGCAAAGACCGTAATATTGAATCAGATGATGAATTTTAATATTCATTCTTCAATTGAAAAATTATATCTAAAAGCAAAAAGTTACGAATTATTAAGCTTGTATTTCAACAGAACAGAAGATGCCGATATTGAACAATGTCCTTTTTTAGTCGATGAACAAAATGTATTAAAAATTAGAAAAGCAAAAAATATTATTATTTCAAGAATGGCTGAGCCGCCCGGCTTACAAGAATTAGCAAATGAAGTTGGATTGTCTTTAAAAAAATTAAAAGATGGCTTCAAACAAATTTATGGCGATTCTGTTTATAGTTTTTTATTTGATTATAAAATGGAAATTGCCCGAAAACTACTGGAAACAAATCAGCACAATGTAAATGAAGTAGGACATAAAGTGGGCTATAGTACAGCTAGTCATTTTATTGCTGCCTTTAAAAAGAAGTTTGGCACAACACCAAAAAAATATATACAATCAACCATATCTAATTAATGAACAAAGGAATATTACTGGTTAATCTGGGCTCACCGGACAGTACTAAAACAAAGGATGTACGAAAATATTTAGATGAATTTTTAATGGACGAACGGGTCATAGACATCCCACATTGGAAACGTACTTTACTCATCAAAGGTATTATCTTAAATACAAGACCAAGAAAATCAGCTAAAGCATATAAAGAAATATGGTGGAAAGAAGGTTCACCATTAGTTGTAATTTCTGAACGTTTCGCAAAAAAAGTTGAAGAAAAATTACATATTCCTGTAGCTTTAGGTATGCGTTATGGTTCGATGACTATTGAAAAAGCCATACAGGAATTAGTAGAGAAAGGGGTTGAAGAAATTTTATTGGTTCCATTATATCCACATTATGCGATGTCATCTTATGAAACCGTTGTTGAAAAGGCTAAAGAAATAAATCGAAAATCCTTTCCTACCATTAAAATGGATGTATTACCTGTGTTCTATAATAACACTGACTACATCAAGGCAATGAGTGCCAATTTAAAACAGCATTTAGAAGGTTTTGATTATGACCATATTCTATTTTCATATCATGGAATTCCTGAACGCCATATCTTAAAATCTGACACCACAAAGTCACATTGTAAAATAGATGGTACTTGTTGTAATACGGGTTCAAAAGCGCATCGTACCTGCTACAGGCATCAATGTTTTGAAACTACTAAAGCAATCGTAAAAACGTTGGATCTAAAAGAAGGTACATATAGCGACTCATTTCAATCGAGAATGTTAAAAAGTCCTTGGTTACAACCTTTTACAGATTTTGAATTGGTGAAATTTCCTAAAGATGGAGTGAAAAAATTAGCGGTAATTACACCAGCATTTGTAGCCGACTGTTTAGAAACATTAGAAGAAATCGCAATAAGGGGAAAAGAAGATTTTTTAAATGCCGGTGGTGAAGATTACAAACACATTCCCTGTCTAAATGACAATGATGATTGGGTTGATGTAATGGTAAAATGGATTGAAGAATGGCATAAAGAAAAAACAGTTATAATTTAAAATATGCTGTCATTCAGAAGGATGAACCCCAAGTGCTCGGGGTTGTGCTATACTCTGAATGACAATTGAATAATTATATCAATAAAACTGAAATCGAATTCATATGGATTTTCTAAATCTAAAAGCATTACATATTATTTTTGTGATTACCTGGTTTGCAGGTCTTTTCTATATTGTTCGTTTATTTATTTATCATGCCGAAGCCGAGCACAAAACAGAACCTGAAAAGGAAATATTACAGACACAATACAAGTTAATGAGCAAACGCCTTTGGTTAATCATTACTTGGCCTTCTGCAATTATAACTAGTGTCTTTGCTTTTTGGATGCTCTATCAAAACCCTTTATACTTCGAAATGCCTTGGATGCAAGTTAAATTAGGTTTTGTAACACTACTTTATATTTATCACCTTGCTTGTCATAAAATTTATACGCAACTACAAAATGATATTATAAAATATTCTTCTAAACAATTACGTATTTGGAATGAAGTAGCCACTATTATACTAT
>CAYXAZ010000130.1:0-6893 GCA_964463085.1 uncultured Flavobacteriaceae bacterium
TGTCAGAAATATCAAAAACAACTAAATCCATTAAACTATCAGCATACAGATAATCGCCTTTAATCTCCATATCTTTATTTGCATTAATCTTAATAAAGGCTATTTTTTCCGGACTTGCAGGGTTTGAATTATCAATAATATGTATACCTTTATCAATATCATTTACCAATACCAAGTCAGTATACACATATATTTTTCCTGATTCAATAATTGGTACTGGTAAGGTAATTTCTACTGATGACCTAAAAATTTCTAAGGTCATGATTTTCGGTGTAACAACATTTACTAAAATGGAGTCATTTTCGTTATCACATGATTGCAATGTGAAAAATAAAACTACTAGGGTTAAAACTAATTTTGTTCTCATAATTTTATGTTTATAAATACTTTACAATATAGATACTCAACTTTCAAAAAGGTTGCGCTAAATTTAAGATGACAATATGTCATGTAATTTATATTTTGGTTGTATCTTTGCAATCCAATTTTTCATATATTAATGAGTACTGAAAAAGTCATAGAAGAAAAAAAACAAGGTCAAGCCCTAGTTACTGAACATATAAAAGGTAACAGCAAGAAACTATTTATAGAAAGTTATGGTTGTCAGATGAATTTAAATGACAGCGAAATTGTAGCTTCTATTTTGACCAACCAAGGTTTTAATACTACACAAATATTAGAAGAGGCCGATTTAGTGTTAGTAAATACCTGTTCTATTCGTGAGAAAGCAGAACTGACCATTCGCAAACGTTTACAAAAATATAATGCGGTAAAAAAAGATGCTAATAAAAATATGAAAATTGGCGTGTTGGGATGTATGGCTGAGCGACTTAAAACCAAATTTTTAGAAGAAGAAAAAATGGTTGATCTAGTTGTTGGTCCTGATGCTTATAGAGATCTGCCTAATTTGGTTGAAGAAGTTGAAGCAGGTAGAGATGCTGTTAATGTAATTCTTTCTAAAGATGAAACCTATGCAGATGTTTCACCAGTCCGATTAAATTCAAATGGAGTTTCTGCTTTTGTTTCTATTACTCGTGGATGCGATAATATGTGTACTTTTTGTGTAGTACCTTTTACTAGAGGTAGAGAACGGAGTCGAGATCCGCAAAGTATCTTAAAAGAAATACAAGAACTGGTTGATAAAAATTATAAGGAAGTTACATTATTGGGGCAAAATGTAGATAGTTATTTATGGTATGGAGGTGGACTCAAAAAAGATTTTAAAAAAGCTTCTGAAATTGCAAAAGCAACTGCAGTAGGTTTTGCACAGTTATTAGATTTGTGCGCTACTGAGTTTCCAAAAGCACGTTTTCGCTTTGCAACTTCTAACCCTCAAGATATGAGTTTAGAGGTGATACATGCAATGGCTAAACATAAAAATATTTGTAAATACATTCACTTACCGGTTCAATCGGGAAGCACCAGAATATTACAAAGTATGAATCGTCAACATACCCGTGAAGAATATATTAAATTAATTGACAATATCATTAAAATAATTCCAGACTGTGCTTTTTCTCAGGATATGATCACAGGATTTTGTGGTGAAACCGAAGAAGATCATCAAGAGACATTATCCTTAATGGAATATATAAAATATGATTTCGGATTTATGTTTGCCTATTCAGAAAGACCGGGAACATTAGCTGCTAAAAAAATGGAAGATGATATACCATTAGCTATTAAAAAAAGACGTTTGGCAGAAATCATAGCATTGCAGCAAGAACATTCACATTATAGAACCAAACAACATGTTGGTAAGGTTGAAGAAGTATTAATTGAAGGTACTTCAAAAAAATCTGACACACATTGGAAAGGTAGAAATACTCAAAATACCGTTGTGGTTTTCCCTAAAGAAAATTACAACCTAGGTGATTTTGTAAATATAAAAATTGAAGATTGTACTTCAGCTACACTTATTGGAAAAGCTGTTGGAGTTTCTGAAAACAATTAAAAGTCAGAAGACAGGAGACGGAAGTTTCCTGTAAGGTCTTGAAAACCTTGTTAGGTATAAATCTGAGAATAGAGAAAAATAAAGTATAAAGTAATGCTACAAATTTTGTTGCTTTACGAGAGGAAAATTAGTGAAATTAGTTGAAAATAATTAAATTTAAATTTTTCCCTTTGGGGAATTAAAAGGGGCTTATGGAAAACTTACAAACCATAAAACAACGCTTTGGTATTATCGGAAACGATATGCATTTAAACAGAGCCTTAGAAAAATCCATTAGAGTTGCGCCTACAGATATTTCTGTGTTGGTAACCGGTGAAAGTGGAGTTGGGAAAGAAAGTATCCCAAAAATAATTCATCAACTATCACATAGAAAACATGCAAAGTATATTGCCATAAACTGTGGTGCCATACCGGAAGGAACCATTGATAGTGAGTTATTTGGTCATGAAAAAGGTTCTTTTACAGGTGCCACACAAACTAGAAGCGGCTATTTTGAAGTTGCCGATGGTGGTACCATTTTTTTAGATGAAGTGGGTGAGTTACCACTCACCACTCAGGTACGATTATTACGTGTATTAGAAAACGGAGAGTTCATTAAGGTAGGTTCTTCCAAAGTTCAAAAAACTGACATCAGAATTGTTGCTGCCAGTAATCTCAATATGATGGAAGCCATCCAAAAAGGAAAGTTTCGTGAAGATCTATACTATCGTCTAAGTACTGTAGAAATTCACCTTCCTGCATTGCGTAAACGTAAAGATGATATTCATTTATTATTTAGAAAATTCGCATCAGATTTTGCTCAAAAATATAATATGCCAACAATCAGATTAGAACCCGATGCATTAACTATTTTGATAAATTATTCTTGGAGAGGAAATATTCGTCAGTTAAGAAATATAACCGAACAAATATCAGTTATTGAGAAAAACAGGAGTATCTCAGCTGAAATGCTTAAAAGTTATTTACCGGATTACAATTCTAATTTTCCAGCATTAATAAATAAACAATCTAACGGTAGTGATTTTGCAAACGAACGTGAAATACTATACAAAGTATTGTTTGATATGCGTAATGATATTACCGATTTAAAAAAACTAACGCTTGAGCTTATGGATAGCGGTACTAATACCAGTTCAAAAGAAAACACACAGCAATTAATTCAAAAAATTTATGGTGATACTTCTAATGAAGAAGATAATTTAGTAGAAATTATTTCGCCACAAAAAACAGAAGTGTACCAATCGACACCAACAAGTTTTCAAGAAAGTTTTCAAGAGGCTGAAACAGTTGAAGAAACCATCTCATTACAAGAAAAAGAATTTGAAATGATAAAAAAATCTTTAGAAAGGAACAATAACAAGCGAAAATTAGCTGCCAAAGAATTAGGAATTTCTGAACGTACACTATATCGAAAAATCAAACAATACGATTTATAGATTGTTGTTAATTTGTTATTTGTGTAATCGCTGAAATATTTTAACTTTGAAAAAATGAATAAAATAGTGTTATCGACCTTAATTGTATTACTTTTCACCGTTCAAAGCTGTGGTGTCTATTCATTTACCGGAGGTAGTACAGGTGATGCTAAAACAATACAGATTGATTATTTTCCAAATAATGCAGCTTTGGTTGAGCCAATAGTGAGTCAAAAATTCACTGTTGCGTTACAAGATCTATTTATAAGTCAGACAAATTTAAGTTCAACTTCATCTGGAGGTGATCTACATTTTGAAGGTGAAATTACAGACTATAAAATTATTCCTATTAGTGCTACTGCAGAGCAAACTGCTGCACAAAATAGGCTTAGTATTTCTGTTAGAGTTCGGTTTTATAATAAATTGGTTGAAGATGATGATTTTGAAAAAACATTTTCTTTCTTTTCTGATTTTGATGCCAATCAACAATTAACAGGATCAGCTTTAGAAGATGCGCTTAATGAGATCTTTGAACGTATAACACAAGATATTTTTAATGCTTCAGTAGCAAAATGGTAATATGAATATCACAGAATTTACATCATTATTACAACACCCTAATTCAGTCTCAAAAGAGCAAACTACTGCTATTGAAGATATATTAGATAACTACCCTTATTTTCAGGCTGCAAGAATCATCCATTTAAAAGGACTAAAAAATCAACATAGTTATAAATATAATAATGCTTTAAAAACAACTGCAGCCTATACTACTAACCGAACCATTTTATTTGATTTTATAACAGTTAATACACTTGACGCTTCTAATAATTTAGAAAAAGAACAACAGTTTATTACTGATAGCGAAATTATTGATCTAGAAGTTGTCAAAAGACCCCTAATAAGTAGCCCGGTATTGGTAGCTAATACCAAGCCAGAAAAAGTTCAAACTGCTGAACAAAAATTAGAAATTGGTAAACCTTTGGTTTTTGATATTTCTGAAATGCATTCATTTAATGAATGGTTACAGGTAACTTCATTAAAGCCAATCACGCGAGAAGAAGTTAAACCTCCCAAAATACGAAAAGAACAAGATGATAGATTCGATTTAATTGAGCAATTTATTAAAGACAAACCAAAAATAAAACCGCTATCATCAAATGATAATATAGACATTGCTATTGAGAGTATTACCGAGAATGAAAGCCTAATGACAGAAACATTAGCACGTGTATATTTAGAACAAAAACAATACAATAAAGCCATGCAAGCTTTTAAGATCTTAAGTTTGAAATATCCAGAAAAAAGTAGTTTCTTTGCAGACCGAATTAAAGCAATAAAATTTTTACAAAAAAATAATTCATAAATCATGTCTTATACATTTTTTTTAATCTTGATTGGTATTGTTGCAGTATTGCTTATATTAATCATAATGGTACAAAACCCTAAAGGTGGTGGTTTATCTTCTTCGTTTGGAGGTCAAGGTTCTCAAAGCTTAGGTGGTGTACAAAACACTACTAACTTTTTAGACAGAAGTACTTGGACACTAGCCATAGCACTTTTGGCTTTAATATTGTTATCAAACTTTGCGATTGAAAGAGATACTGTTGATACAAGATCTCAATTAGAAGAAACTATCAATAATAGAGAAGTTTCTAATGAAGTTCCGGTTGGCATAGATAATCAAACGACTACAGTTCAAGATTCAACAAACTAATTCAAATTTAATTTTGAATTAAAAATAAATGCCAACGAAAATGACACGTTGGCATTTTTTTTACTTAAATATTTGAGTTTAGAGAACTAAAGTTTTACATAAAATGTCTATCTGTCATATATATTGAATTGGCACATTTTTCGACTATACATTATTTCAATTTAATTAACTAAAAAATTATAAAATGAGTAAAATAAACATCAAACCTCTAGCAGACAGAGTAGTTATTGAGCCTCTTGCTGCAGAAACTAAAACAGCTTCAGGTATTTATATACCAGATTCAGCCAAAGAAAAACCTCAACAAGGTAAAGTTGTTGCTGTTGGTAAAGGTACTAAAGACGAACCTACTACTGTAAAAGTAGGTAATACTGTTCTTTATGGAAAATATGCCGGAACTGAACTTAAACTAGATAGTGGTGATTATATAATCATGAGAGAAAGCGATATACTAGCAATCATGTAATGATTACAAAAATCAAACCTCAAAATACAAATTCCAATTAATAAAAAAAATAAATTCCAACTACTTTCAGAGTAAATTATCAGTTCCAAAACTGGAATTTGAGAGTTGAAAATTGAGAGTTAAAAAATTTTAAATAAATTTTCATTATGGCAAAAGATATTAAATTTGATGTAGAAGCTCGTGACGGATTAAAACGTGGCGTAGATGCATTGGCAAATGCAGTAAAAGTGACATTAGGACCTAAAGGTCGAAATGTAATTATAGGTAAAGCATTTGGAGGACCGCAAATAACGAAAGATGGTGTTACTGTTGCTAGAGAAATTGAGTTAGATGATGCTTTAGAAAATATGGGAGCTCAAATGGTAAAAGAAGTAGCTTCTAAAACGAATGATCTAGCTGGTGACGGTACAACAACCGCTACTGTTTTAGCTCAAGCTATCGTAAAAGAGGGATTAAAAAATGTTGCTGCCGGTGCAAACCCTATGGATCTCAAAAGAGGGATTGACAAAGCTGTACAAGCTATTGTAACTGATCTACAAAAACAATCACAAGTTGTTGGTAATAAAATTGATAAAATAAAACAAGTAGCTTCTATTTCTTCAAATAATGACACAAGCATTGGTGATTTAATTGCAGAAGCTTTTGAAAAAGTTGGTAAAGAAGGTGTAATAACTGTAGAAGAAGCTAAAGGTACTGATACTTATGTAGATATTGTTGAAGGTATGCAATTTGACAGAGGATATTTATCTCCATATTTTGTAACTGATTCTGAAAAGATGATTACCGATCTAGAGAATCCTTATATTTTATTGTACGATAAAAAAATATCATCAATGAAAGATCTACTACCGGTTTTAGAACCAGTTGCTCAAACAGGAAAACCACTATTAATTATTGCTGAAGATGTTGAGGGTGAAGCATTAGCTACCTTAGTAGTAAACAAATTACGCGGTTCATTAAAAATAGCCGCTGTAAAAGCTCCCGGTTTTGGTGACAGACGAAAAGCGATGCTTGAAGACATTGCTATCCTTACCGGAGGAACTGTAATTGCTGAAGAAAGAGGATTTACGATGGAAAATACAACAATAGATATGTTGGGTACAGCAGAAAAAATAACTATTGATAAAGACAATACTACTGTTGTAAACGGTGCAGGTAAAAAAGCTGACATCACAGGTAGAGTAAATCAAATTAAATCGCAAATAGAAACTACCACTTCTGATTATGACAAAGAAAAATTGCAAGAACGTTTGGCTAAATTGGCTGGTGGTGTTGCTGTATTATATGTAGGTGCTGCTTCTGAAGTTGAAATGAAAGAAAAGAAAGATAGAGTTGATGATGCAT
>CAYXAZ010000131.1:0-6830 GCA_964463085.1 uncultured Flavobacteriaceae bacterium
TGTAAAAATAAACAAACGATTGAGATTATTTACTAAGTTTTTTTATATTTTCGTCCCGATAACTATCAGGATGAAAATAAAAATAACCTTTGACAGATTATATGCAAAGAACTTCTAAGCAATATGATGCTATAATTACAGAATGTCGTGAACTTTTTATCAATAAGATGAAAGATTATGGCAGTGCGTGGCGTATTTTACGATTACCTTCATTAACAGATCAGATTTTTATCAAGGCGCAGCGTATTAGACAATTACAAGAAAATGAAGTTCAAAAAGTAGATGAAAATGAAATACCTGAATTTATAGGTATTATCAATTATTCATTAATGGCATTGATTCAATTAGAAAAAGGGGTTGCAGATGAACCTGATTTGAATGTAGAAGAAGCAACACAACTGTATGATAAGCATATAGAAATTACAAAGTCATTAATGGAAGATAAAAATCATGATTATGGAGAAGCTTGGCGCGAAATGCGTGTCAATTCATTGACCGATTTGATTTTGCAAAAACTATTGAGAGTAAAACAAATTGAAGATAATAAAGGAAAAACATTGGTTTCTGAAGGTATTGATGCTAATTATCAAGATATGATCAACTATGCAATTTTTGCATTGATTCTAATGAATGAGAATAAAATATGAAATTTCTAACACAAATAGCACGATTATTAGTTGCAGCAACCTTTATTTTTTCAGGATTTGTTAAACTAGTTGACCCCTTAGGATCAGCTTATAAATTCCAAGAATATTTTGGTGCTGATGTATTGAATTTAGAATTTTTAATTCCGTATGCTTTACCATTTTCTATATTTTTAATCCTAGCCGAAATTATGTTAGGCGTAATGCTCCTAGTAGGTTTTAAACCCAAAATTACTGTTTGGAGCTTGTTGATTATGATCGTAATATTTTTGTTTTTAACATGGTATTCGGCATATTATAATAAAGTTACTGACTGTGGATGTTTTGGCGATGCCATTACCTTAACACCTTGGGAAACCTTTTATAAAAATATTTTTTTAGTGGTTTTGATTGTGTTCTTATTATTCAATACAAAACATATCAATCCCATTTTTAGTAAAAATTTAGCCAAATGGATTTCATTCGCATCACTTTTCGCATTTTTATTTATTACCTATTATGTGTTGGTACATTTACCGGTTATCGATTTTAGAGCTTATGCTGTAGGTAAAAATATACCTGAAGGAATGGTTTATCCTGAAGACGCAAAAAAAGCAGTTTATAAAGATACTTGGATTTATAAAGTCAATGGAGAAGATAAAGAATATACTACCGAAGAAAAACCGTGGGACATTGAAGGCGCTACTTTTGTAGATAGAAAAACAAAACTGATTGAAAAAGGATATGAGCCTCCTATTCATGATTTTACTATGGAAAAAGAAGGTGTTGACTTTACAGAGTTTTTAATGCAGAAAGAAAAATTAATGTTGGTTGTAATGTATGATTTAGCAAAGGCAGATAAAAATGCATTCTCTAAAGTTAAAGAAATGACTACCAAGGCGATGCAAGATGGATATGATGTGTATGCATTTTCTGCATCAAACCAAGAAGATTTTGAAAAGATTAAAACCGAATTTAAGCTAGATTTCGACTTGTTATTTTGCGATGAAACAACATTAAAAACCATCATTAGAGCTAATCCGGGTTTTGTAACTTTAAATAAAGGAACCATTACAGGTAAATGGAATGCAAATGATGCTGACAACGTAAAGTTGTAAAATGGTTGTCCGTTTATTACAATTACATTAATAAACGTATTAACAAATAAACATTAAGAAATGAAGCAATTACTATTTGTATTTGTAGGCGGAGGTTTCGGTAGTATGGCGAGATATATCTTGACTAAATATTTGAACAGTCCGGAATCAGGAATACCTTATGGTACATTTTTAGTAAATATACTTGGAAGTTTATTTATAGGTGTCATTTTAGGATTTGCATTAAAAAATGAAGCTTTAAGCCAAAATCAAACATTATTATTGGCAACAGGGTTTTGTGGCGGATTTACCACGTTTTCTGCTTTTACTTATGAAAACCATTTATTTTTAAAATCAGGAGATCTGATGCAATTGGCTCTCTATACATTAGCAAGTATTATTGTAGGTTTTGCGGCTGTATTCTTAGGATTGTATTTAGTAAAAGTATTATGAAAATGTTTACTTTTCAAGTTTAAATACATAACGATCAGCACCTGACCCGGTTGATGTTATATTTTCGTCTATTATTATTTGATCTTGAGAAACAGTATAACTCCCTTTTTCAATATTGTCGAGGTTTAAATAGGTAGTGCTATTGATATTTTCAATAGTATAAGAATAAGTTCCTTCATCAATACCAATAAAAGGTTCTTGCGTATTTTTTTCAATGATTAAAGTTGAATTTTGCTCGTTAAAAGTCCAGATAATTTCACCAACATTAAAATTTTTATCAATTCCGGCAAAACCACCACTTATGTTAACTAGATTCCATGTATCATTGGTTGACATTGTATCATCACTCTTACAGTTGATTAGAAGAACTAAACAGATTAATAAAATGGCTACTTTTTTCATACGTTTAAAATTTTGTAATTAGTTGTAAATAAAGCTATTCCAAAATTTTTGCACATATGGAACCGCTTCGCTCTCACATTAATCCCGAGACTACGGAATCAAGCATTCCCTTTTGAAAATGTAATTTTAAAATCTATTAATCGTCGTTTCATAATTAATCTTTTATTAAAGTTACCGTTAATCTTGAATACTGATTTCCACTATCAACAGCATTAACTTCATACGTATATTTTCCATTATCTAACTTGGTCTCACCAACATAATCAATAGGCTGTATAGTATAAGTATTACCATCAATTTTCAATTCAATAAATGCATAACGGTAAGCAAAATCAAAAGATTTATAATCAGAATCCTGACTTATATCAATGTTACCAAAACTCTGTTCACCACCACTTGTATTTACCAGAACATCTTTAAATTCAAACTGACTGATATTTTTTACTCTTAATAAGATGTCTTTTTTACCAGCATCATCACTTTGTGAACAGCTTAATATAAAAACTGAAATTAAAAGGAAATATACTTTTTTCATAATCATCTTAATTTTATAATAAAGATGCTTGTGTTTTAAAATGGTTGCGTTTAACCTAAAGAATTCCTAGACGCTTTGTGTCGGAGATAGTCGGTTTTAAGAATTTTTTTATTGTAAATACTTCGCAATAAGCTTATTCTTCATTAGCAAACATCCATTGCATTCCATATTTATCTTTTAACATTCCGAAATTTTCATCTAAAGGAAATCAAACATTTCCATCTTTAGACAATTCATTGAAAGCTTCTTTCTTGAATTGAGTATCTGAAAAATATACAAAAAGAGAAAAATTACTTCCTTTAGTAACAGTTTGGTTTGGCGGAAAATCATCAGATGCTTTAAAATGAATGTTTCCGGCTTTAAATTCTGAGTCAAAAATTCGATCTTTCGATTCGTCAGGAAAATCTATTGGTGCTTCGCCGAATGTTTGTATAGATACAACTTCGCCTTTAAAGACAGTTGCATAAAATTCTAAAGCTTCTCTACAGTTTCCTGAAAAAACAAGGTAAGGTATCAATGCTGCCATAGTATTTATTATTACAGTATCGATTAAAAAGGTAATTTACGAAAATCTACATTACCACCAGACAATATCAAGCCTACTTTTTTATTTATAAAATACTGCTTTGAATTTAGAATTGCAGCCAATGTAACAGCACTTGAAGGTTCTATAATAACTTTTATACGCTCCCAAATGAGTTGCATAGCATCTATAATTTCTTCTTCGGTAACCCTGATAATTTTCTCCACATGATTATTGATGATATTAAAAGTAATATCACCCAATGAAGTTTTGAGTCCGTCAGCAATAGTATCAGTAGTTAAATTATATTCTATTTTACCACTTTCTAAGGAACGATAAGCATCATCAACAGCAAAAGGTTCTGCCCCAATCACTTTGCAATTATTGCCAAATACAATAGCACTTAAAGCAATCCCGGAAATCAAACCACCACCACCAACGGGTACAACAATAGTATCCAAGTCAGGTTTATCTTCTAATAATTCTTTTCCTACAGAAGCATTACCTAAGATCACATTAAAATTATTAAAAGGATGTACAAAGATTGCACCTTTTTCTTGTTGAATTTGATTTGCTGTTGTTTCTCTGGCTTCCAATGTAGGTTTACATTCTGTAATAATACCACCATATTCACGAACAGCTTTTTTCTTTACTTCAGGAGCATTACTAGGCATTACTATGTAAGCATTAATATTTAAGTTTTTAGCTGCTAATGACAATGCTTGTGCAAAATTACCGGACGAATGCGTAACAACACCTTTTCTTTTTTGGGTATCACTTAATTGCAAGATCGCATTGGTAGCGCCACGCATTTTAAAAGCACCCATTTTTTGAAAGTTCTCACATTTAAAAAATAATGATGCTCCTGCAACCTCATTGATCATTTGTGATGTAAGGACAGGTGTACGATGTATATATGGTAAGATTCGTTGATGACTTTGTATGATATCTTTTTTGATATTCATTTGATTAAATTATTCAAACCTTAAAGATACAAATCTCAAGATATTGATAAATTGATTTTGGAATTTGTTATTTGTCCCAATAATTCGGGATTGGAATTTATTTAAGGTAATCTTTCACTCCGGCTTTAATTTTTACGGGTAAATCATTTTCACGTGGTGGAATAGGGCATGAGTATTTTTCGTTATAAGCACAATACGGATTGTAAGCTCTATTAAAATCAATTACCATAGTATCACCTTCTGGAATTTCAAGATCGATATATCTACCACCGCCGTAGCTTCCGTTACTATTGGTCAAATCAGTAAAAGGAATAAACAAATAATTTTTGTAATCAGGCTCTTTGATAAGGTTTTGATTTTGATAGATATGCAGTTTTAATTCTTTTCCATTAAGTGTAAATGTTGCAGTACCGTATGTTTTATAAATAGGCCTTCTATCTGTTGAGGTTGGCATTTCAAAAAATATTGGATTTTCATTCAATTCAAATTTTGCAATGACTCTGTAAGTTGAATCTATCGGGAAGAAATCCAAAGATTTAAACTTCTTAAGATCCTTTTTTGTTAAAGGGGAAATTTTAGTATCAGAAAACTCTACATTCAATTTATATTGAAAGTTTTTTATAGAAGCAGTGTAATCATCAAATATTTCTTTTTTTTGAGAGCATCCTCCTAAGAAGGTCAATAAAATTAATAAAAGGTTAATTTTTTGCATAAATTCAAAATTTAAAACGAAGATAAGAATTCCTGCCTTTGTTGGTGTTTTTCACCAACAAACTTTAACTGTTGGTAAAAAACACCAACAGGGACTAATTTTTTATTTAAAAATATTTTGTAGTTTTGGTTTTGAAAAGAGATTTCCTGTTGCTCGCAACAGGATTTCATATTAAATTGTCATTCCTGCGAAAGTGGAAATTAAAATAAAGAACAATAATGTATTCAACAAAAACACGTGTCCAACTAAGATCTATTTATTCAGATCAAAACCGGTATGTATATTTGTTGTAACTATCTAACTATAAAGAATAACAATACAAATTGAACCCGGCTTAACGCCGGGTTTTTTAGTTTTATAAAACGAAACCAAATTATGGTAAAACGAACATTAAAATTATATAAAGACTCATTTACGGGCTTATCACCAGAAATATGGTGGTTGGCACTTATCACCTTTATTAATAGAGCAGGAACAATGATAATTCCGTTTTTGTCATTGTATTTAACTAAAGATTTAGAGTTTTCATTACCACAAGTAGGTTGGATAATGAGTGCTTTTGGTGTGGGTTCATTTTTAGGCTCTTGGATTGGAGGGAAGCTTACCGATAAAGTCGGATATTATAAAATAATGTTTTGGAGTTTATTATTGACAGGATTTCTGTTTATAGGCTTACAATACGTTACAAGCTTTTGGGGTTTTATGATTGCCATATTTATAATTATGACTGTTGCTGATACTTTTAGACCGGCAATGTTTGTATCATTAAATGCTTATAGTAAGCCTGAAAATCAAACACGTTCGCTTACGCTAATTCGATTGGCTATTAATTTAGGGTTTTCATTTGGACCTTTTATTGGAGGTTTGATTATTGCCGGATTAAGTTATAAAGGACTATTTTGGATAGATGGATTAACTTGTATTTTGGCTATCATATTGTTTAAAATTGTATTAAAAAATAAGGCGTTAGTAAGAAAGGAAAAAGAAGTAGAAGAAATTAGCGTTAACAACTCTATTTTTAATGACAAACCGTATTGGATCTTTCTAGTAATTGTATTTTTAATGAGTTTTACTTTTATGCAACTATTTTCTACGATGCCTTTATATTATGTAGATGTTTATAGTTTGACTGAAGTTGAAATAGGTTTGTTAATGTCTATGAACGGTATAATTATCTTTTTAACCGAAATGCCTATAATACATAAATTAGAAGAATCTTCAATAAATAGAATTCAGATTATTCTTTTTGCGCTTTTATTGTTTGCAGCGAGTTTTTTTGTGCTCAATGTTTCTGTTGGAATAAGTATACTAATAATTAGTATGATTATTATAACTGTTGCTGAAATGTTGGCATTTCCGTTTACAAATGCTTTTGCAATGACAAGAGCAGTTAAAGGAAAGGAAGGCTTGTACATGGCATTATATACGATGGCATTTTCATTAGCACATATTTTTAGCGCCAAAACAGGTATGGAAGTTATTGATAGATATGGTTTTGATGCAAATTGGTATTTAATGGG
>CAYXAZ010000132.1:0-6806 GCA_964463085.1 uncultured Flavobacteriaceae bacterium
AATCCACTTTTCAGGCCTCTTTCAATCTTTGCACGTATATAATCTACTTCAATTTGTTGTTCTCTAGCTTGACGAATTAGATCATTAACCAATTCACTCTTACTCATATATTCTTCACTTTCAATTTGCGATTTTAACCATTCATCATTAGGTTTAGAGAATGTTATACTTTGTCTAGCCATAATTTTATATTTAATTGGTGTAAATATACATCATAAATGCACCAAAAACAAATAATTAAAGAAGTTTTTATACTCTCTTACTTAACCTGTTAATCCTTGTATTATTCCATTCCACACACATTCCACTACCCTCCCCCGTACTCGGGGTGTAAAATATCCCAGAAACATTTTTGATTGTGTTTTTATTTTAGATTATACTATTTTTCCTGTAAGAAGAAGGCGTTTTGCCTTCAATTTTTTTAAAGGCACTATTAAATGATGATAAACTACTAAAACCTGTATCAAAAGCAATGGAAGATATAGTGTAGTTTTTATTATCTTCATCTAAAAGCATTTTTTTTGCATCTTGAATTCTATAATAGTTTATAAAATCATTAAAATAAATCATTTCATACACCTGCCTGCCACAAGCACGGCATTTATGCTACTCTCCTATCCCTTCGACTGCACTCAGGACAGGCTAGCTTCGGGCAAAGGGTATTTTAAAGAAACTTATAGAAAGAAAAAAATCAAAGAAGATTTGAGGTAAGATCTTCGTTTTTACCAAAGCAAAGTTATTATATATAAATATTTTACTTAGCAATAAATAAGTTATTCAATAATAATAAGTCCAGAAGGTAAATGTTCGGTAAGTAATTCTTCAATTTTAGGAACTAACTCTAATACAGTTGAATAAAGTGAATCTTTTGTATCTAAAACAATCAAACTAATATTAAGCTTTTCCAAATTTTGTTGATGACTCATATTTTTATCTAAACTGAGTAATACACGAAAACCTTTTGTCTTCATACGTTTTAATAAATCATCATTTTTTATTCCAGTCCAACCCATATCAGGAACTGTTAATACTTCATGTTGTTCACTAAATCTATATTTTAACTTTCGAGGAATATTTTCGTCAAGCAATACTTTCATTAGTAGTTTCTAATTCTATTAAATAATTTGAAAGCAAAGAAACAATACGTTGTGGAATCGTCTTATTGACTGAAGGGTAATTATCTAAAAACTCTTGTATATTTTCACCACCTTTGATATAATCAAAAAGTATTTTTATTGGAACACGAGTGTTTTTAAAAACTGGTGTACCACCAAGTATCTCAGGAGATACACTTATATACTTATTTAAAGATTTTTTTAAATCCATGATAAACAAATTTACGATAATTAATCAGCATTACAAAAAATTAATATTATTTTAGAAAAGCCATTTCATACACCTGCCTGCCGCAGGCACGGCATTATGCTACTCTCCTATCGTCGGTACGAAGGGGGTGTTCTATTAATATTGTAAAGAAACATTTTAGAAAAAATAAGAATTAATAGATAATACTATTTCTAACTAATTAATCTCCAACTTATAGCCAATACCATGAATATTGATTAATTTAATAGAATCATCGTCTTTTAATTTTTTGCGAAGTTTAGAAATATAGGTGTCTAAACTTCTACCAACAAAAACACCATTGTCTTCCCAAACCTTTTTTGTCAATTCATCTCGTTTAATAATTTGATTTGGGTTGGCAACAAAAATGGCTAATAACTCGCATTCTTTTTTTGAAAGACTGATTTCTATGGCTTCTTTTACCAATTTATTTTGCTCTGGATAAAACTGAAAACTACCAATTAAAGTATGAACTGAATTACTTTCTTCAGCAATAGTAGTACGTTTTATTTTGTAAAAAACGAATTGTAATACCAAGAAAACAATAAAAGTCAGAATATATAAAAGCGTTTGTTTACTAAAGTAAAAAGCTGTTCTATAAGTAAACTTTACCTCTATTGTATAACAGTATTCTGGTAAATAGCGACCTCTACAAGGAATAATAGTGCTTTCATCTTCAGCACTCATTTCATAGCTATAGGCTACTTCTTTATCTGTACAATTAATAACTTCAACACGATAATTGTTAGGAAGATTTGCCTTTTCAAAACTACGTTTAACAATAGCAACCAAATTTTCAGGTTCAAACGAGAGTTGGTTTTGAAATGACAATTCATACTTCGATTTGTCTATTGCAATAATTGGCAACACCAAAGAGGTAGAATCTTGATTAGTAAGCAATAATTGATGTCCAACATCGCGTAATGAGACTTTTACTCTTTCAGAAAACGCTTCATTTTTCTCACTTGAATCTGAAAAAATCCAAATAAAAAATAAAATGACGATCAAACCAACAACTGAATAAATAGGTATTCTGCTCATAATTACCGTAAATAACCTACAATTTTATGACTTTTTACAACTGTTGACACTTCTTTTACATTTTTTTGACACTTTTAGCCTTTAGTTGATTTAGTTTTACTATCAAATTAAAAATATGAAACGAGCATGTTAAAAAATAGCGAACAGCATGTGGCCTTTGCAAAACAATAAATATATACACATGAAAACAATAAAGGGCATTAAATTAATGATTATCGTTTTAATTACAATTTTCAGTTGTGTTAATACTAAAGGTAATTCATCTTCATCTACTGATTTAAAAGTGAGTGCAATAAAACAAGAAAAGCTATCTATTTCACAAACTCTTAAAGAAAATAATCATCTACCAATTAAAGAACAAATTGCTCTTTACCTTAAATTAAAAAAAGAAAGTCCTAATGCGTATAATTTTGAAAATGAAGATGAACTAACTATGTATGGTTATTCATACCTCTGGAGCAATGAAGTGACAGAAGCCATAGAAATATTTAAATTAATAGTATCTCAATTCCCTAATTCGTCAAATCCTTATGATAGTTTAGGTGAAGGATATATGGTGAATGGGAATAACGAGTTAGCAATAGCCAACTATGAAAAATCACTAGAACTAAATCCTGATAACTTTAACGCAGAAGACCAGATTGAACGCATTAAATACCCAGAAAAAATACCAGAGACATTTGCCGATAAGTTTGCTAAAGTTTATTCGGCAAAAGAGTATAAAGACGATTTGGATCAATTGGGAAAAAAATTAATTGAGGTACATCCAAATGCATTAAAGTTTATTGCTAAAAAAGATTTCTGGAAACTAATTGAAGAAAAGAAAACTCTGATTACAGACAATACTACATACAGTGAATTTTACTGGTTTTGTAGTGAAATAATTGCCAGTATTAATTGCTCGCACACATCAATGAGTCATTCTTTTCAAGAAGCAGATATATTGCCAGTATCATTAAGGTTTCCAATACAAACACGATGGATCAACAATCAATTATTTATAATAGATCCTATAAACAACAAAAACAAAGTTGCTGTTAAAGATGAAATAGTAAGCATAAATGGAATTGTTGTTTCAGAATTGATAGATGATATTTACAAACACATTCCATCGCAAGGCTATATTAAAACAGCAAAAAGACATACTTTCAATACTTGGGCAACAAGTATGATTCCTTACTCGTTAAGTTTTCCTAATACTTATAAAATTAAAATAAAAGGAAAAGAAGGCATTATTGTTTTAAACAAAGCAAAAACAGTTAAAAATACTTTCAATAGTCCATTCAAAAAGCAATGTGATGATAACTTATGTTTAGAATTTTTAGACACAAATAAAAATGCTGTATTAACCATTTCTTCATTTAATTATTATCCTTGGAATAATCTTTCTTTTTTTAAACAATTTATAGATAATAGTTTCAAAGAAATCAACGAAAAAGGTATTGAAAATTTGATAATTGATCTTCGTTTTAATGGAGGCGGTTCTCCCGAATCCAGCATTCATTTATTAAGGTATTTAGTTAAAAAACCTTTTACCTATTATTTAGAGAGCGATGAAATTCAAAACCCATTTGAAAACACTTTTAAAGGAAAACTCTATTTTATAATAGATGGAAATGGAAAATCTACGACAGGTCATTTTATGGCACTAGTTAAAGATTTAAAATTAGGAACTATTATAGGAGAAGAGTTAGGTTCTAATCAATTCTGTACTGCAGGACAAACAATATTAAGACTTTCAAATACAAAACTAAAATTTAATGTTGCTAATGCAACAGCTAAACTTACAGTTACATCGCTTCCAGATGAGGTTGGGATTTTACCTGATTTTTATGTTACTCAAAGTATCGATGACTATTTGAATAAAGTAGATGCAGTAAAGAATTTTACCATTAATTTAATAGAAAAATAATTTTAAAAACAGTCAGAAAATGAACAAATCAATAACAATACTCCTATTACTATTAAATTTTAGTTATGCTAATTACAAACAACAATCTAACACTTCTAAAGACATTGCCAAATTGGAAAAACCAAAGGCAAGCATCACAAACGAAGTTTTAACTATAAATGATGAACTCTACACGCTTCAAATAAGAATTGAAACATCAGACAACAAACAGTATTTAGTTTTTGATATGAAACTTAAAAACGGTTCTCATTTTATTTCTCCTTATGCTAAACGGGATTTTAAAGGTAAATTCTTTATGGATTTAGGAAGTTATAAAAATATCTCTTTCGATGGAAATATTATAGAAACACCTCGTTCTGTAGAAGAAGTTGATGAGCATCCTTTTGTAAGAGGTACTGTAAATTGGGTTCGTGTAAACACAACCTATAAACAACTCTTAAACATTAAGACTAATGAAAATTTTGAAGTGTTTGGAAGAGTTAGATTTACTATTGAACCACGTTGTTCTTTAGAGGAAATACCTTTTGCGATATCTTATAAAAATGGTGTGATGAAATTTATAGATCCGAAGTGCTAATAAGAAATAAAAACGTATGAAAAACATTCTATTAATACTATTCCTTTTAGTAATTATACACGTTAAAGGTCAGGAAACAGAATTTCTATTCCCTCCTTTTAGCCCAAAAGGAAACATTTCTCAAATTGTTGGAAACACACTAATTGAAGTTGAATACGAAAGGCCATCAGCTCGAAAAAGACAAATCTTTGGCAGTTTAGTTCCTTGGAATAAGATTTGGAGAACTGGAGCAGGAAACTGCTCTAAAATTCGATTTAACAAAGATGTTGAAATTGGTAGTCAAAAAATTCCTGCTGGAAATTATTCAATATTCACAATACCAAATCCAAAAGAATGGATTATAATACTCAACAAGGATACAACTTTGTATGGTAGCTACGATTATGATTATAAAAAAGATATTGCAAGGTTTATTGTAATTCCTGAAGTGTCAAATCGGTTTTATGAGACCTTAAATTTCGATATGGAATTAAATCAGCATAATGCTAAAATGTACATTTCGTGGACGAACATTCAAGTGAGTTTTGATATTAAAACATCCACTAATACAGAAATTGAAAAACTGATTAAAGAAGAATTACTAACAGAAAAAAACAAATTATTTGACAATTATGCAGGAGCTGCTGCTTATCTATCTTTTAGAGGAGTTTATTTAGCACAAGCATTGATATTAGCTGATAAAGCTAAAGAACTTGATAATGATAGCGAATGGGTTAGCAGAATAAAAATTGAAATTTATGAAATTTTAAAGCTTTATGATGATGCATTTGATGAAGTTAACAAAGCTCTTAATATTCTAAAAAGAAAAAAAGACAGAGCTAATGAAATAAGTGAAATGGAATCAAAATATAAACAGATAAAAAAACTAAAAGAGAATTGAGTTCATGAAAACAAAAATATATAATTATATAAGCAGGTCTAGTTTCCTTATAATATTCTTGCTATTTAGCATATTAAATATTTCTTGTGGACAAAACAAGATTAGTAATCAAACCAAAAGCGATAAAATAGACAAACTCGTAAGTTTATATTCAGGTTACGAAGGTTTCAATGGTTCTATTCTTGTTGCTCACGAAGGAAAACTCAAATGGTATTTCCAAGTTTTCTGGAACTGTAAATATTTATGATTCTTTTGTTACCAAAAGACCTTTATTATTAAACGTTCGAGTAGAAAAACAAAATTGCGAACAAAATAACAAAACGATTATTTTATTCAGATTTTCACCCAAAGAATTTGATAATGTTATTTGGAATACATTAGAAAAAATAAAGATTCAGAAAAGCATTTGTCATTAAAAATACAACATAGTACTTAACAATTGTCGTTTATACATTTAACTATTCTTCCCCTAGTACTCGAGGTCACTTCGCTCCTATTTTATAAATTGGAGTTCATGAATGCTCTGCATTTCATTATATATGTCTCAAAAAACTCATTCTTCCTCCCAGTACTCTTACAATAAAAATTCCCGATTCAGTAGGGTAGTAAAAAATCATATGCGAAATATATCTATATCTAAATAACATTTTCTTACTAGTAGAAAGATATCTTTTACCATGATTAGGATTTTCACTTAAGAAGTCTAACTCTTTTGCCAATCCTATAGCGTATTTTTTAGATTGTTCAACCCCAAATTTTTCAATGGTATATAAAGCAATACCCCTTAGATCTTCTTTCGAGCGTACACTTAATATGTACTTATTTTTTTTGCTCATATTCTTTTATCGCTTCATCCCATATACTAGAGATTGTTGCATCAGAAGGTCCACTTTCTATGCCATTAATTAAAGCTTCTTGTAAATCAACTATATATTTTCTGCTTTCTTGGTCTTTACGTATAACATCTCTTATATATTCACTATCGTTAGTGTAAAACCCTTGTTCTATTAAGCTTTTTATAAAAGTATCTTGTTGTTCTGTAAATGTTATTG
>CAYXAZ010000133.1:0-6662 GCA_964463085.1 uncultured Flavobacteriaceae bacterium
ATATGACTGATGAGAAAGGTCCTGATGAAAAATTAATTTGTGTTCCTATTTCTGACCCGATATGGAATCAATTAAATGATATTTCAGATATGAATCCTCACCAAGTAAAAGAGATTGAACATTTTTTTCAAGTGTATAAAGATCTAGAAAAAAAGAAAGTTGATGTTGGTGGATGGGGCGATGTAAATGAAGCATATGATATACTGGAAAAATGTACAGAAAGATATGATTCAAGTGATCATAAAAAGAAGAGAACATTTACTATATAATAAATATAGTAACTACTTATAAATCAAACCATTTTTAAATTTAAGGATGGTTTTTTTTATTTACTATATTTTACTATTTTTGCGCATCTGAAAATTAATTAAATCAAAGAAATAAAAAATGGAATTTATTGTAAATTATTTACCTGCATTTGGTATTCTAGCTCTTGTATTTGTATTTATTAAAAATATTTGGGTTTCAAAACAAGAAGAAGGAAATGCTAAAATGTCAAGAATTGCTAAGAATATTGCCGAAGGTGCAATGTCATTTCTAAAAGCTGAATACAAAGTGCTGGCAATTTTTGTTGTAGCTGTAGCTGTTTTATTATATTTTAAGGGGGCTTCTGAAGCAGGTTCTAACGGAATGGTTGCAGTATCATTTATTGTGGGTGCTTTTTGTTCAGCTTTAGCAGGTTTTATCGGAATGAAAGTTGCCACCAAAGCAAATGTAAGAACTACACAAGCCGCAAGAACTTCTTTAGGTAAAGCATTAGAAGTTGCTTTTGCAGGAGGTGCCGTAATGGGATTAGGTGTTGTTGGATTAGGTGTTTTAGGATTGAGCGGATTATTTATGATATATAGTGGTCAAGGATGGGAAATAGGTGAAATATTAAATGTACTTTCTGGATTCTCATTAGGAGCCTCATCTATTGCATTATTTGCACGTGTTGGTGGAGGTATATATACCAAAGCTGCTGATGTTGGTGCAGATTTAGTGGGTAAAGTTGAAGCAGGAATTCCTGAAGATCATCCATTGAATCCGGCTACAATTGCTGATAATGTTGGTGATAATGTTGGAGATGTTGCCGGAATGGGAGCTGATTTATTTGAATCATATGTAGGATCAATTATCGGTACTATGGTACTAGGCGCAATTTATGCTACATTACCTGAATTTCAAGGTGCTTTTGACGGATTAGGAGCTGTATATTTACCTTTGGTATTGGCTGCAGTAGGAATTGTAATGTCTATATTAGGAACATTTTTTGTTAGAGTAAAAGATGGCGGAAACCCACAAACAGCATTAAATATTGGTGAATTTGGTTCAGCAGGGTTAATGTTAGTTGCATCTTATTTTATAATTATTGAAATGCTACCGGAAACTTGGGTTGATGGTGGAATAACATATACATCTATGGGTGTATTCTGGGCAACGATTGCTGGTTTAGTAGCAGGATTATTAGTTGGTAAGGTAACTGAATACTATACAGCTACAGGTAAAAAACCTGTTATGTCAATTGTAAAACAATCTGAAACAGGAGCAGCAACAAATATTATTGCTGGTTTAGGTGTTGGTATGATGTCAACAATGATTCCTATTTTATTAATTGCTGCTGCAATTATGGTATCTCATCACTTTGCAGGCTTATATGGTATTGCAATTGCTGCTGTTGGTATGTTAGCAAATACAGGTATCCAGTTAGCGGTTGATGCCTACGGACCCATTTGTGATAATGCAGGTGGTATTGCCGAAATGGCTGAATTACCAAGTGAAGTACGTGAGCGTACTGATAAATTAGATGCAGTAGGTAATACAACTGCAGCTGTTGGTAAAGGATTTGCGATTGCTTCTGCTGCATTAACGGCATTAGCTTTATTTGCTGCCTTTATGAAAACTGCTCATGTAACTTCTATTGATGTGTCTAAACCAAACATTATGGCAGGTTTATTAGTAGGAGGTATGTTACCATTTGTATTTTCAGCATTGTCTATGAATGCTGTAGGTCGCGCTGCCATGGCAATGATTGAAGAAGTTCGTCGTCAATTTAGAGATATTCCTCAATTAAAGGCTGCTTTAGCAGTGATGCGTAAGTATGATTCTGATATGTCTAAAGCTTCTGATGAAGATAGAAAAATATTTGATGAAGCAGACGGAGTTGCAGATTATGGAAAATGTATTGACATTTCAACAAAAGCATCTATTAAAGAAATGGTATTACCGGGTCTATTAGCAATAGTGGTTCCTGTAGCCGTAGGGTTTATTGGTGGAGCTGAAATGTTAGGTGGTTTATTGGCAGGCGTAACAACTTGTGGTGTATTAATGGCGATATTCCAGTCTAACGCAGGTGGTGCTTGGGATAATGCTAAGAAAACTATTGAAGAAGATGGTCGTAAAGGAACTGAAATTCATAAGGCTGCTGTTGTTGGTGATACTGTTGGAGATCCGTTTAAAGATACTTCTGGACCTTCATTGAATATCTTATTAAAACTAATGTCGGTTGTTGCTTTGGTAATTGCACCAAGTATTGCATTGAGTACAGATAGTATTACAGCTTATAATAATGATGATGCTACAACAATAGAATTACATGAAACTAACGAGACCAAAGAAATGAAAGTTTTGGTTAAGAAAGAAAATGGCGAGAAAAATGCAACAGTTATAACAACTACTGAAGTTAATGGTAAAAAAGAAGTTACTGTTGAAACAATTGAAGGTGATGAAGTTGATACCTTAATTGCCAACCACGAAGAATAAAGATATTTTCAAATAAAGTAAATAAAAAATGCGAACTTTTTAGTTCGCATTTTTTATTTTTCAGATAGTAATATTCAATTAAGGGCATCTTTAAAAACTCCTTTGCATCAAAATTTTCAGAGCTTTTCAAAGGCAATGAAAAATTTTGAAACACTATCGAGATAATGTGATAAATTTTGAAGCAGTACTTGGAAAGCTCTGAAAACCCTATAGGAACAAAGATAATAAACAATCTGCTTCGGCATTTTTTTTTGGAATAGCGAAGGCTATTACAAAAAAAATGTGTCTTGCATCTTATTCATTATTTTTGTTTTTTGAAAGAAAGGAGTTTTTAAAGATGCCCTTAAAACAACCCATGTATCTGCGCATCAATTCTATCAATAATAGAACCTAGATCTTCAGGATTTTCAACAATATCAAGATTGTCAACATCAATGATTAATAATTTTCCTTTGGTATATGTTGAGATCCATGCTTCATAACGTTCATTCAATCTACTTAAATAATCAATACTAATTGTATTTTCATAATCACGACCGCGTTTATGAATTTGCCCAACTAAGGTTTGAATGTTAGCACGTAAGTAGATCAATAGATCTGGCGGAGAAACTAATTTTTCCATCAATTCAAACAAAGAAGAGTAATTGCTATAATCGCGATTGGTCATCAAACCCATAGCATGCAAGTTAGGTGCAAAAATATGAGCATCTTCATAGATAGTTCTATCTTGAATAATGTTTTTACCACTTTCGTGGATTTCTAAAATTTGGCGAAATCTACTATTCAAGAAAAATACTTGAAGATTAAAAGACCAGCGTTCCATTTCACCATAAAAATCATCTAAATAAGGATTTTCTTCAACAGATTCGTAATGTGGACTCCACTTATAATGTTTCGCTAATAATTTAGTTAACGTAGTTTTTCCTGCGCCAATATTTCCGGCAATAGCAACGTGCATCTTTTTGGTTTTAGATTTTTATAAGAGTGTTTAAAGTTACTTATTTTTTTAAGATTTTAAACACAAAAATTTTAGTTCCGTCAAAAATATAAATATGTTTTGTATTTATAGAATAACTTTTAATAATTCCTTCTATTTCTGTATGTATTTGTTGAAAATTTGTTGAAGATTCCTGATAATATAGTTTATTATCTTTCAGATACATATATCCTTTTTGAAATGGTTTTAAATAAATATGATCGTCAATTGTAGTAGCTTCTAAAAAAATACCATATTCATTAAACTTTAAAATTACATTTTTTCCAATTAACCAGCAATTTTTATAAGAACTCAATTGTTGAATAATCTTAAAATCATTACTAAATGATGAAAGTGGTTGAGAGGTGAATTGTACCTTTTTAGTTTGATAATTCCAGAGTTGTAATACATTGTCATCTAAACTGTACAACCACAAGTTATTATTTGAAGAGATATTAACAAAAGTTATCTGTTGCGGAAAAGATTCAGAAGTAAAATTAATAGATGTTGTTAATTCATTCAACCTATTGTCTAAAAACAGCACCGTGTTAAAATCTCTGTAAAAAAGTATAACCTTTAAAGGGTTTGTAATATCAACTGATGTTATTTTTCCTAATTGAGTATTGGTATATGTATAAGTTTGCTGACTTGTTTTTTTATACAGCGTATTATTTTTCATATAATAATAATTCTCAAAACTATCCACTCCAATAAATTCATCTACGTTAAGCGGAAGATCTTTTAGAAACTCGATTTGAATTTCTTGTGCATTGACAAAAAGAAATTGAAAAAACAAAAAGATGGCTGTAAAAAATTTCATAGAAAACAAAAATACGAATTTAACTTGTTTGATTTATCTGTAACCAATATTAAAATCTTCACGTCATAGATACTGAACCTAATTATTAATTTAAAAAAACAAATATGGGACCAGGTGAAGTAATAATACCAATAACATTATTTGCAGGAATATTCGGCATTTTTTATGTTTTTATAGCTGCAAGAAATAAAGAACGAATGGCAATGATAGAAAAAGGAGCTGACGCCTCAATGTTTGTAACCAAACGAAAATACTTTGCAATGACCTTAAAAATAGGAATGCTTTTAGTAGGAGTTGCACTGGGGATTTTAATAGGCTCTTTAATTGATGAATACACAACACTACCCTCTGAAGTAGGCTATTTTTCAATGATTTTTCTGTTTGGTGGTATAGCTTTAATAACGAATAGTATTCTTGAAAAGAAAGATTCAACAGGAAACTAACAAACCTTTAGTTAGCAGTTAAAACACCTTTTGATAATTTTCAAAAGGTGTTTTTCTATTAATCAAATCTAAAGGAAGCTTCGGGATTGAAAAGTCAAGTCCTTGGCGTGATAAATTCAAAATAGATGGTTGAATTAATCCCGCTTTTACAGCGACACCTTATTATTTAATCGAAAAGAATTCCTGTTTACCTCTCCTTTGGAGAGGTCGGAACTGCTTTTTTGCAGTTCTGGGTGAGGTAAAATACAATCCCGACCGTTCGGGAGTAGGGAGTTAACGTATAGGTTTAAAAAATAGTAATGTGTAAATTTGTTTTAGAATGAAAACTCCTTCCCCGAAAAGGGAAGGTGGTCACGCCTTAGCGTGAACGGAAGGGTTTCATATTTAATGACATTGGGCTTGCCTCGGGAATAGTCGGTTTCAAGAAATTTTTTATTTAATTTTTTTTAATATCTTAATGACCTATTAAAAAGGTGTCAAATGTTAGAACTAGCAGGTATTATTATTTTAGGAATATTAGCACAATGGGTAGCATGGAAATTTAAAATTCCTGCAATTTTACCATTGTTATTGATAGGACTATTGGTAGGACCAATTGCTGCTGAATTTTTATCTGAAGACGGAACAAAGTGGATTGAACCTATTTGGAATGGAAATGAAGGACTCTTTCCCGGTGAAAGCCTGTTTTATTTTGTCTCTCTTGCGATAAGTATTATTCTTTTTGAAGGTGGACTCACCTTAAAACTAAAAGAAATAAAAAATGTAGGTCCGGTAGTAATAACGAAGCTTATTACCTTAGGGTCAGCAGTTACATTTTTTGGTGCAGCCATTGTGGCACATTATTTATTTTCTTTAAGCTGGCAAATATCATTTTTGTTTTCGGCATTAATTATAGTTACCGGACCAACTGTAATTACACCAATTTTGAGGAATATACCTCTAAAAAAGGACGTATCGGCAATATTAAAATGGGAAGGTATTCTCATTGACCCAATAGGTGCTTTGGTTGCGGTACTTGTTTTTGAATTTATTTCAGTTGAAGGAGGAGGAGAGTTTACCAAAACAGCTTTGATTGAATTCGGAAAAATTGTTTTATTCGGATCTACTTTCGGATTTACTTTCGCTCATGCATTAAATTTCTCTATTAATAAAAAATGGATTCCACATTATTTACTAAATGTTTTTGCTTTAGCATCTGTCTTGGGCGTTTTTGTATTGTCTGATAGTTTTGCACATGAGTCAGGTTTACTTGCAGTTGTGGTAATGGGAATGGTCTTAGGAAATTCTAATTCACCCTATTTAAAAGAGCTGCTTTATTTTAAAGAATCATTAAGCGTATTACTTATTTCCATTTTATTTATTTTGCTTTCGGCGAATATAAATATGGAAGAATTATATTTAATCTACAATTGGAAAACGGCTATATTATTTGCAATTGTAGTTTTTGTAATACGTCCTTTGGGAGTGTTTTTAAGTACTCGAAAATCAAGTTTACAACTCAATGAAAAATTATTTATTAGTTGGGTAGGACCTAGAGGAATAGTAGCAGCGGGTATAGCTTCATTATTTGGTTTAAAATTAGTAAAAATGGGCGTTGAAGACGCTGAATATATTACTCCGTTGGTATTTATGATTGTACTCGGAACTGTTTTGTTAAATGCTACAACAGCACGTTTTTTTG
>CAYXAZ010000134.1:0-6615 GCA_964463085.1 uncultured Flavobacteriaceae bacterium
ATGTAAATAAAATGATGGAAAACAAATGGTTAGGAAGTAAAACCAGACAAGGTTTTTATAAAAAAGTTACGGATGAAAAAGGTAAAAAACAAATTCATGCATTAAACCTTAATACATTAGAATATAACCTAGCCGAAAGACCAAAATTTGCGACATTAGCTGCAACAAAAACTATTGATAAAGTTGTTGATCGTTTTAAAGTACTGGTTAAAGGAAAAGATAAAGCAGGTGAATTTTATCGTAAAATATTTGCTGCATTGTTTGCTTATGTTCAAAATAGAATTCCTGAGATTTCAGATGAACTGTACAGAATAGACGATGCTTTAAAAGCTGGTTTTGGATGGGAACATGGTCCTTTTCAAATTTGGGACGCAATAGGTGTAGAAGCTGGTATAGAATTGATGAAAGCTGAAGGATTTACACCAAATAAATGGGTAACCGAAATGCTTGCTAATGGTACTACTTCTTTTTATACTATAAAAAATGGTGCTAAATATTATTATGATATTCCTGCAAAAGCAGCAGCAAAAATTCCCGGTCAAGATGCATTTATCATATTAGACAATATTCGTGAAGCCACACAGGTTTGGTCTAATGCTGATGCTTCAATTCAACACCTTGGAGATGGTGTATTAAATATTGAATTCCGATCTAAAATGAATACGATTGGCGGAGGTGTTTTAGAAGCTGTTAATAAAGGTATTGATCTAGCAGAACAAGAATATGAAGCCGTAATTTTAGGTAATCAAGCTACCAATTTCTCTGTTGGAGCAAATTTGGCTATGGCATTTATGTTGGCTGTTGAGCAAGAATATGACGAATTGTCAATGGCAACAAAATTATTTCAAGACACGGTTATGCGTTTGCGTTATTCATCTTGCCCAACACTAATCACTCCACGAGGAATGACCTTTGGCGGTGCCTGCGAAATGAGTTTGCACGCTGATAAAGTAGTAGCAGCTGCCGAAACATATACTGGTTTGGTTGAGTTTGGAGTAGGAATCATTCCTGCAGGTGCTGGTTCAAAAGAAATGACTAAAAGAGTTTCAGATCTTTGGGCAAAAGATGATGTGAAACTGAACAAATTACGTGATGCATTTATCAATATTGCAATGGCAAAAGTTGGTACCTCAGCATATGAAGCTTTTGATCTAGGATATTACCAACAAGGTAAAGATATAGTTGTTGTCAATGCTGACAGACAAATAGCAACGGCCAAACGCTACGCAATACAAATGTTGGAAGATGGCTATACACAACCGTCACCGCAAAAAGTAAAGGTATTAGGTCAACAAGCATTGGGTATGTTCTTAGTGGGTACAGATAGTTTAGAAAAAGGACGCTACGCTTCTGAACATGATAAGAAAATTGCTAATAAATTAGGATATATCATGGCAGGTGGAGATCTTTCAGAACCTCAATATGTTACTGAGCAATATCTATTAGATCTAGAACGTGAAGCTATTCTTTCACTATTCGGTGAACGTAAAACATTAGAAAGAATTGAACATATGTTGAAGACGGGGAAACCACTTCGCAACTAGGGTTTCGCGAGTAGTGAGATGTTAGAATTGAGTAATTAGATAGATTTAGTTATTTTATTAAATGAGTAGTAAGAAAGGAAATATAGAAAAAAATCTTAATAGATATGTTAAATTGGTATCTTTATCAAGCATAGTAATAATACTCTTAACACTTATTGCCTATGCTATAAATAATTATATTAATCTTTTTTTTCAACTTGATACTGAAAAGCTTGGACATTTTGGTGATTTTATAGGTGGATTCGTTGGTGTCATGTTAACTTTTTTAGCTACAGTTTTGATCTATTTTACTTATAAGTCTCAAAAAGAAGAGTTACAGTTAAATAGGGATCTATTTTCAAAACAACAATTTGAAAACACTTTCTTTAATATGTTAAAAGTTCATCAAGATTTAAAACATAATATATCCTGCGATTTAAGAAGAAGTAAGTTGGCTATAAAAATGGGTGCTAAATATGAAAATAGATTTTATTATAATAAAGCGTTAGTCGGAAAAGAATTTTTTATTGGACTAAATAAATTAATTAAAGATTTATGGAAGTTTGAATGTGGTGATAATTTTCAATCTAGAATTATAGGTGATATTGACAAAAAGCATAAAAAATATAAATACAAATATGATTCTCAATCTTCAAACCCTTTAAACAAAGAAGTTCATGAACATTTAAAAGATATAAATTTCAAATATGAAATTTTTTGGGATTATTTTAAAAATTATTTGGGTGATTATTTCAGAAATATCTATCATATTTTGAAATATATAAGTGATGAAAAAATAAAAGAGATTAATAATCTTTCTGATAACGGCACAAAAGTAGAAGCAATAGAAGACAAATATAAGAATTATGCAGATATATTACAATCACAAATGAGTTTTTCTGAATTATTTTTGATTTTTTATAATGCCTTAAGTTTTCCAAATATGAAGTCACTTATCAATGAGTTTAATTTTATAGAAAATTTATATATTGATAACTTATTACATCCAAAACATGCTAAATTTGAAGGTATAGGGAATATAAAAACAACATAAATAAAAATGTCTCAATACTCAATACTAACATCTAACTACTAACTAACATGCACAAATTAGAAAATTTAAAAGTTTGGAATAAAGCACTGGAAGTTGTAATAGATACCTATAAATTATCAGCAGATTTCCCAAAAGAAGAGAAATATGGGTTGACAAGTCAAATAAGAAGGAGTGCTGTATCTGTACCATCAAATATTGCAGAAGGAGCCGGTAGAAATACAGAAAAACAATTTATAAATTTTTTAGGAATTTCAAGTGGATCAGCTTATGAATTACAAACACAATTAATATTATCATACAAACTTGATTTGGTAGATAAAACAAAAGTTGAACCGATAATAGATGAAATAATAGAAGTCCAAAAAATGAATTACGCATTAATAAAATCATTAAAAAGAAAAATAAATGAGTAATGAGATTATAGAGTTGAGTAGTGAGAAGTGGTAATGTAAATTTCTCAATACTAAATACTAATTTCTCAATACTATAACACGAAGAAAGTACTGAGCAAATCTCAATTCTCAATACTAACTTCTCAAATACTAAAAACAATGAAAACAGCATATATAGTACAAGGATTCAGAACAGCAGTAGGAAAAGCACCAAGAGGTGTATTCAGGTTTAAACGCCCTGATGAATTAGCTGCAGAAACTATTGAGCATTTGTTAAAACAAGTACCTCAATTAGATAAAAAACGTATTGACGATGTCATCGTTGGTAATGCAATGCCTGAAGCTGAACAAGGCTTAAACATCGGACGATTAATTTCTTTAATGGGATTAAAAGTTGAAGACGTTCCAGGCGTTACAGTAAATAGATATTGTGCTTCCGGTTTAGAGACCATTAGTATTGGTGTAGCCAAAATTCAATCAGGAATGGCTAACTGTATTATAGCAGGTGGTGTAGAAAGTATGAGTTATATACCAATGGGTGGTTATAGAGCTGTACCAAATTATGAAGTTGCCAAACAAGGAAATGAAGATTATTATTGGGGAATGGGTCTAACAGCAGAAGCTGTAGCACAACAATATAAAGTATCTCGTGAAGATCAGGATGAATTTTCGTTTAACTCTCACATGAAGTCTTTAAAAGCGCAAGAAGACAATACCTTTAAAGATGATATCGTTCCTATTAATATAGAGCAAATATTTGTTGATGAGAACGATAAAAAACAAAGTAAATCTTATACTGTAGCATCTGATGAAGGACCACGTAGAGGAACATCAAAAGAAGCATTGGCTAGGCTTCGTCCTGTTTTCGCTGCCGGCGGAAGTGTAACTGCAGGAAATTCATCTCAAATGAGTGATGGTGCAGCTTTTGTATTGATTATGAATGAAGAAATGGTCAAAGAATTAAATCTAGAGCCAATTGCAAGAATGGTTTCTTATACTGCTGTAGGTGTTGAACCAAGAATTATGGGTATTGGTCCGGTAAAAGCAATTCCTAAAGCTTTAGAACAAGCCGGACTTAAATTAAAAGACATTGATCTTTTTGAATTAAACGAAGCTTTTGCTTCTCAATCATTAGCAGTAATTCGTGAACTAGGTTTAAATCAAGATATTGTGAATGTAAACGGAGGTGCAATTTCTCTTGGACATCCACTTGGTTGTACTGGCGCAAAATTATCAGTACAATTATTTAACGAAATGCGTCGAAGAAAAAATAAATATGGAGTAGTGACCATGTGTGTCGGTACAGGTCAAGGTGCTGCTGGGGTGTATGAGTTTCTTTCTTAAGAAAGAAAAGAGAGAAGAGAGAAAAGAATAGAGAGAAGAGAGAAAAGAATAGAGAGAAGAGAGAAAAGAATAGAGATTATAATGAGCAAAAAAACTAGACATAATTATAAGAACTTAAAAATTTGGAAGCTAGGTTTAGAGATTACTAATGATATTTCTGATATTTTACAAGAGTTCCCTAAATATGAAAAATATGATTTATGCTCTCAATTAAGTAGATGTTCAGTTTCTATGCCAAGTAATATTGCTGAAGGTTCAGCAAGAACAAATAAATCATTTTCACATTTTCTTGATATTTCTCTTGGCTCATCATTTGAGTTAGGCACACAATTATTAGTAGCAAATTATAGAAAATACATTAATAAAAATATATTAAATAAACTTGAAGAAAAAATAGCTGAGTTTCAAAGAATGACAATGAGTTTTCAAAATGGATTAGATAAATAAACCTAAATCATAATGAAGTCTTTTTTCTTTTCTCTCTACTCTCTTTTCTTTTTTAAATAAAAACCATGAACACAGATACAACAAACAAAGAACTACTTAGAGGCGGACAGTTCCTCGTAAAAGAAATAGACTGTGAAGATATTTTTACTCCAGAAGATTTTTCTGAAGAGCAAGAAATGATGAGAGATTCTGTAAAAGAATTTGTCGATAGAGAGATTTGGCCTCACAAAGCTCGTTTTGAACAAAAAGACTTTGCATTGACCGAAGAATGCATGAAAAAAGCCGGAGAATTGGGCTTCTTAAGTGTTTCAGTACCTGAAGAATATGATGGTATGGGTATGGGTTTTGTTTCAACCATGCTTGTTTGTGATTATATTTCAGGCGCAACCGGTTCATTTAGCACTGCTTTTGGCGCTCATACCGGGATTGGCACTATGCCAATTACCTTATATGGAAGTGAAGAACAAAAGAAAAAGTATGTTCCGAAACTAGCTTCAGGTGAATGGTTTGGTGCGTATTGTTTAACAGAACCAAGTGCTGGTAGTGACGCTAATTCAGGTAAAACAAAAGCTGTCTTATCAGATGACGGAAAATATTATAGCATTACAGGACAAAAAATGTGGATCTCTAATGCAGGTTTTTGTAATGTAATGATCGTGTTTGCACGTATTGAAGATGATAAATACATTACCGGATTTATTGTAGAAAATGATCCTGAAAACGGAATTACCATGGGCGAAGAAGAACATAAATTAGGTATTCGTGCATCTTCAACGCGTCAGGTATTTTTTAGCGAAACCAAAGTGCCGGTCGAAAATATGTTATCTACAAGGGGTAACGGATTTAAAATTGCCATGAACTCTTTAAATGTTGGTCGTATTAAATTGGCCGCAGCTTGTTTAGATGCACAACGTAGAGTAATTACAGAGTCTATTAAATATGCCAATGAGCGTATTCAATTTAAAACGCCTATTGCAAAATTTGGAGCTATACGTCAAAAATTTGCTGAAATGGCAACTAACTGTTGGGTCGGTGAAACTGCTAGTTATAGAGCTGCAAAAAATATTGAAGACAGAATTACACTTCGTCAAAATAATGGAAAAGACACACACCAGGAAGCAGAATTAAAAGGTGTTGAAGAATATGCTATTGAATGTTCTATTTTGAAGGTAGCCGTTTCTGAATACACACAAAAGTGTACAGATGAAGGTATCCAAATTTTTGGTGGTATGGGCTTTTCTGAAGAAACACCAATAGAATCTGCTTGGCGTGACGCTCGTATTGCTAGAATTTATGAGGGTACTAATGAGATCAATCGTATGTTAAGTATAGGTATGTTGATCAAAAAAGCAATGAAAGGTCATGTAGATCTATTAGGGCCTGCTAAAGCAGTTGCCAGTGAGTTGACAGGTATTCCTTCATTTGAAAAACCAGATTATTCAGTTTTATTTGCTGAAGAAAAGCAAATTATTAAAAATCTTAAAAAGTTATTTTTAATGGTTGCCGGTGCAGCTTTGCAAAAATATGGAGAGAAAATTGAGGAACATCAACAACTAATGTTGGCATCATCTAATATATTGATTCAAATATATATGGCAGAATCAGCCATTTTACGTGCTGAAAAAATGGCTAAAAAAGAAGGTGAAGATAAGGTTAAAGAACAGATTGCAATGGCAAAATTAAATTTATTCCATGCAATAGATATTATTGAAACTGCTGGTAAACACTCAATTATTTCTTTTACTGAAGGTGATGAACAACGTATGATGTTAATGGGGTTAAAACGTTATATCAAATATGTAAACATGCCTAATATTATTGAGCTTAGAAATATTATTGCTGATAAAATAACAGC
>CAYXAZ010000135.1:0-6545 GCA_964463085.1 uncultured Flavobacteriaceae bacterium
CATTTTCTAAAATATCCCAAACTACAGGTTCTCTTTTATCTATAATCTTTTTAGCTGATTTTACAGTTTTTACAATACCTCTTTCTATTAATTTTCTAATAACAAAAGGTTTGTATAATTCTGCTGCCATATCTTTTGGCAATCCACATTCAGATAATTTCAATGTTGGCCCGACAACAATTACCGAACGTGCAGAATAATCAACACGTTTACCCAATAAATTTTGACGGAAACGACCTTGTTTACCTTTTAATGAATCAGATAATGATTTTAATGGTCTGTTAGATTCTGTTTTTACCGCTGAAGATTTACGTGTATTATCAAACAATGAATCTACAGATTCTTGTAACATACGTTTTTCATTTCGCAAAATAACTTCAGGAGCTTTGATCTCAACCAATCTTTTTAAACGATTGTTACGAATAATAACTCTACGGTATAAATCATTTAAATCTGAAGTAGCAAATCTACCTCCATCAAGTGGAACTAATGGACGTAATTCTGGTGGAATAACCGGAACTACCTTCATAATCATCCACTCAGGTTTATTTTCTCTATTTTTATTAGCATCTCTTAAAGCTTCAACAACATTTAAGCGTTTTAATGCTTCCATTTTACGTTGCTTAGAAGTTTCTGTATTAGCCTTATGTCTTAATTCATAAGATAGTGCATCCAGATCAATTCTAGCCAATAGTTCAATTAGACATTCAGCGCCCATTTTAGCAATGAACTTATTAGGATCTGTATCATCTAAATATTGATTTTCTTGTGGAAGAGATTCTAAAATATCTAAATACTCTTCTTCTGTTAAGAAATCCATTTTTTGCAATGGTTCTCCTTCAACATTTTTAGCATCACCCGGTTGTATTACTACATAACGCTCATAGTAAATAATCATATCTAATTTCTTAGATGGTAAGCCTAAAAGGTATCCCATTTTATTTGGCAATGATCTGAAATACCAAATATGCGCTACAGGTACTACTAAATTAATATGACCTACTCTATCTCTACGTACTTTTTTCTCAGTAACTTCAACTCCACAACGGTCACAAATAATACCTTTATAACGTATTCTTTTGTATTTACCACAAGCACATTCGAAATCTTTAATAGGACCAAAAATACGCTCACAGAACAAACCATCTCTTTCCGGTTTATGTGTACGATAATTTATGGTTTCCGGTTTTAAAACCTCACCTCTAGATTTCTCTAAAATTGATTCTGGCGAAGCCAAACCAATTGAAATTTTATTGAATTTTTTTACAGTGTATTTTTCTCTTTGTTTTGCCATAATGTCTTAATGCAATCAATTAAATGTAAAAATATATATTATGTTAAACTGTCTTGTAAAATTAAACAGTTCCCCGTTTTCACGGGGATAAAATTATTCTTCTAATCTAACGTCTAAGCCAAGTCCTTTTAACTCGTGCATTAATACGTTAAATGATTCCGGTAAACCTGGTTCAGGCATTGGCTCTCCTTTTACGATAGCTTCATAAGTTTTGGCTCTACCTAATACATCATCAGATTTAACTGTCAAGATCTCTCTTAATGTACTAGATGCACCATATGCTTCAAGTGCCCAAACTTCCATTTCACCAAAACGCTGACCACCAAATTGAGCTTTACCACCTAATGGTTGTTGTGTAATTAATGAATAAGGACCTATTGAACGGGCGTGCATTTTGTCTTCAATCATATGACCTAGTTTAATCATATAAATTACACCTACTGTTGCTGCCTGATCAAAACGCTCACCTGTACCACCATCATATAAGTAAGTATGTCCAAATTCTGGAACACCTGCTTCATTCGTTAGTGCAGTGATTTCATCAATTGTAGCTCCATCAAAAATAGGTGTAGAATATTTCTGACCTAATTTTTGACCAGCCCAACCTAATACGGTTTCATAGATCTGACCAATATTCATACGCGATGGTACACCTAGTGGATTCAATACAATATCAACAGGAGTTCCATCTTCTAAGAAAGGCATATCTTCCTGACGTACAATACGCGCAACAATACCTTTATTACCATGACGTCCTGCCATTTTATCACCAACTTTTAGTTTACGCTTTTTAGCAATATAAACTTTAGCAAGTTTTACAATACCTGCCGGTAATTCATCACCAACCGATATCGTAAATTTCTCTCTACGTAGTGAACCTTGTAAATCATTCACTTTAATTTTATAGTTATGGATTAACTGATTAACTAATTTGTTAATTTTCTTATCTGTTGTCCATATTCCTTTAGTTAAATACTCAAAATCATTGATAGCATTCAACATTTTTAAGGTGAATTTTTTACCTTTAGGAAAAACTACTTCTCCTAAGTCATTTTGTACACCTTGAGAGGTCTTACCATTAATTAAAGTAAATAATTTTTCAACCAATCGTCCTCTTAAACTTTCAAATTTTATAGTAAAATCAGCTTCTAATCTAGCAATATCTTCCTTATCTTGACTTCTCTTAGCTTTGTCTTTGATAGTTCTCTGGAAAAGTTTTTTATCAATTACTACTCCTTTTAATGAAGGGGAAGCTTTTAATGAAGCATCTTTTACATCACCTGCATTATCACCAAAAATTGCTCTTAACAGTTTCTCTTCCGGTGTAGGGTCTGATTCTCCTTTAGGTGTTATTTTTCCGATAAGGATATCTCCAGGTTTAATTTCAGCACCAATACGGATCATTCCATTTTCATCTAAATCTTTAGTAGCTTCTTCACTAACATTCGGAATATCATTCGTCAATTCTTCAGCTCCTAATTTGGTATCTCTTACATCTAATGAATATTCATCAATATGAATTGAAGTAAATACATCTTCTCTTACAACTCTTTCAGAAATTACAATTGCATCCTCAAAGTTATATCCTTTCCAAGGCATAAAAGCAACTTTCATATTTCTACCAAGTGCTAGTTCTCCTTTTTCAGTGGCATAGCCCTCACAAAGAACTTGTCCTTTAGTAACTTTATCTCCTTTTTGAACAATTGGGTGTAAGTTTATTGAAGTACCTTGATTGGTTTTTCTAAACTTGATTAAGTTATAAGTTTTAGAATCTTCCTCAAAACTAACTAACTTTTGCTCATCGGTTCTTTTATAAGTAATCGTAATTTTATCAGAATCAACATAATCTATAACACCATCACCTTCTGCATTGATCAAAATTCTTGAATCAGTTGCTACTCTTCTTTCTAAGCCTGTACCTACAATTGGAGATTCAGGTCTCATTAATGGTACCGCTTGACGCATCATATTAGATCCCATTAAAGCTCTATTCGCATCATCATGCTCTAAGAAAGGAATTAATGAAGCCGAAATAGAAGAAATTTGATTAGGAGATACATCCATATAATTAACTTCTTGTGGAGTCACTAATGGAAAATCGCCTTCTTCACGAGCTACAACTTTTTCTAATACTATATTTCCTTTATCATCTAATTCTAAATTAGATTGTGCAATTTTCTTTTCTTCTTCTTGTTCAGCACTTAAATAAATAGGTTCTTTAGTTACATCAATCTGACCATCAATAACTTCTCTATATGGAGTTTCAATAAATCCTAAGTTATTCACTTTAGCATATACAGCCAATGAAGAGATCAAACCAATATTTGGTCCTTCCGGTGTTTCAATCGGGCATAAACGCCCATAATGAGTATAGTGAACATCACGCACCTCAAATCCGGCTCTTTCTCTAGATAAACCTCCAGGTCCTAATGCTGATAATCTTCTTTTATGTGTAATTTCAGCTAATGGATTGGTTTGATCCATAAATTGAGATAACTGATTTGTACCAAAGAAAGAATTGATTACAGATGATAAAGTCTTCGCATTGATCAGATCTATAGGTGTAAACACTTCATTATCACGTACATTCATACGTTCACGAATGGTACGAGCCATACGAGAAAGTCCTACTCCAAACTGACTAGCCAATTGCTCACCAACAGTACGTACACGACGGTTAGATAAGTGGTCAATATCATCAACTTCAGCTTTTGAGTTTACTAGTTTTATCAAATTCTTGATAATAGTAATAATGTCTATTTTTGTTAAAACCTTTTCATTGATATCAATATCAAGCTCTAACTTTTTATTCATTCTATAACGTCCAACTTCTCCAAGATTATAACGTTGTTCAGAAAAGAATAATTTATGAATAATACCTTTAGCCGTTTCATAATCTGGCGGTTCAGCATTACGTAATTGACGGTAAATATGTTCAACAGCCTCTTTTTCAGAGTTTGTCGGATCTTTTTGAAGCGTATTATGGATAATTGCATAATCACCCATTTGATTGTCTTCTTTATGTAATAAAATTGTTTTAGCCTCAGCTTCAAGAATCTCTACGATATTATCTTTTTCAAGAATAGTATCTCTGTCTAACACAATTTCGTTACGCTCAATGGAAACAACTTCTCCGGTATCTTCATCAACAAAATCTTCATGCCAGGTTTTTAAAACTCTAGCAGCTAGTTTACGACCTAATACTTTTTTAAGACCACTTTTTGAAACTTTTACTTCATCAGCAAGGTCAAAAATTTCAAGAATATCTTTATCACGCTCAAATCCGATAGCACGGAAAAGTGTGGTTACCGGTAATTTTTTCTTTCTATCAATATAAGCATACATTACTTGATTGATATCAGTAGCAAATTCTATCCAAGAACCTTTAAAAGGAATTACTCTTGCAGAATATAATTTGGTGCCATTTGCATGGAATGATTGTCCAAAAAATACACCAGGTGAACGGTGTAATTGAGATACTACAACTCTTTCTGCACCATTGATAACAAAAGTACCGCTATTGGTCATGTAAGGAATTGTACCTAAATATACATCTTGAACAATCGTTTCAAAATCTTCATGTTCAGGATCTGTACAGTATAATTTTAGTCTAGCTTTTAAAGGAACACTATGCGTTAATCCTCTTTCTATACATTCTTGAATAGAATATCTAGGTGGGTCAACGAAGTAATCAATAAACTCTAAAACAAATTGGTTTCTAGTGTCTGTAATTGGAAAATTATCTGAGAAAGTTTTGTACAAACCTTCATCACCTCTTTCATCTGCTTTCGTTTCTAATTGGAAAAAATCTTGAAACGATTTTACTTGAATATCTAAAAAATCTGGATAATCAGTAATTAATTTTGCTGATGCGAAGTTTACTCTTTTGGTACTATTTAGTGTCGACAATGGAGAAATTTTTTAATTAAAAACCTAATAAATTTAATAAGAACGAATATATATGCAAAATGGTCTAGGTCATTTGAACACAATGTTCAAAGACCTAAACCTTAATTTTTTAATCCCAATCCTGAGTACTCAGAACGGGGTAAAGCTTATTTAAGCTCAACTTCAGCTCCTGCTTCTTCTAAAGATTTTTTAAGACCTTCAGCTTCGTCTTTAGATACACCTTCTTTTATAGGAGAAGGAGCATTATCAACTAAGCCTTTAGCATCTTTAAGACCTAAACCTGTTAATTCTTTAACTAATTTTACAACTGCTAATTTAGAAGCACCTGCAGCTTTAAGAATTACATCAAATTCTGATTTTTCTTCTCCTGCATCTTCACCTCCACCAGCGGCTGGTCCAGCTACAGCTACAGCTGCAGCAGCAGGTTCGATACCGTGTTCTTCTTTAAGGTATGTTGCTAATTCAGTTACCTCTTTTACTGTTAGGCTTACTAAACTATCGCCCATTTTTTTAATATCTGCCATTTTAATTTGTTTTAATTTTTTATTATTAGTTTATGTGTGTACAATTTATTTTTCTGATAATGTTTTAACAATTCCGGATAACTTACTACCACCTGACTGTAATGCAGAAATAACATTTTTAGCCGGTGATTGTAATAAGCTGATAATATCTCCGATAAGTTCTTCTTTAGACTTAATATTTACCAAAGTATCTAATTGGTCATCGCCAACATAAATAGCTTCTTCAATATAAGCGCCTTTTAAAACAGGCTTATCAGATTTTTTACGAAATTCTTTAATTACTTTAGCTGGAGCATTACTAATTTCAGAGATCATTAAAGAAGTATTTCCTTTTAATGTTTCCGGTAACTCTCCAAAATCTTTATCAGATTTTTCCATTGCCTTTGAAAGCAATGTATTTTTAACAACTGCCAATCTTACATCAGCTTTAAAACAAGCTCTACGTAATTTTGATGTGTTTGATGCATCTAAGCCTGATATATCAGCAAGATATATAGTACTAGTATCAGTTAATTGGCTTGTTAAATCGTCTATTACTTGTGCTTTTTGTTCTCTAGTCATAATTTATAAACTTGCTCCAACTGATTTAGCATCTACTTCTACACTAGGACTCATTGTACTAGACATGTAAATACTTTTAATATATATCCCTTTTGCTGTTGTAGGTTTTAACTTAATAATTGTTTGTAACAATTCATCAGCATTACCTGCAATTTTATCAGCGTCAAAAGATGATTTACCTATAGCAGCATGAATGATTCCGGTTTTATCAACTTTAAAATCAATTTTACCACCTTTTACATCTTTAACAGCTTTTG
>CAYXAZ010000136.1:0-6483 GCA_964463085.1 uncultured Flavobacteriaceae bacterium
GAATTGCTGCTAAGACTTTTTTACCAAATTCGTCATGTGCTTTATTAAATTGATAGTTTTTCATATCTCTCACTTTTAAATTTATTCTAAAATTAAAAATTTCCTATGGCAATTAAAATGATAATTATCATTACGTAATAATAGTTACTCAAGCTCGATAAAGGTAATTTCAGGTCGCATCCCCAATCTTCCCGGAAATCCGAGCCAGCCCAATCCCCTATTCACATATAGATACTGTTGCTGTTGTTTGTATAAACCTGCCCAATGCTTGTATCTATATTTAATGGGACTCCATTCTTTATTTTTAAGATTTATTGCAGCTTGCATACCATGGGTGTGTCCTGACAGCGTCAGGGTAATATCTGTTTGTTGTACTACTTCATTATCCCAATGTGAAGGATCGTGTGATAATAATATCTTAAATGGAATTTCTGCTACACCCATTAACGCCTTTGTTAAATTTCCGTATTGTTTAAATGGAGGTTTTCCCCAATTCTCCACACCAATAATGGCTAATTTCTCTCCATTTATATCAATAGTATCAGCTTCATTTAACAATAGTTTAAAATCAATTTTCTTATAGAATTGTTTAAGAGTTTCAAAATTTTCTTGTTTCAATTTTGCAGAATCCCATTGACTATAATCACCATAATCATGATTGCCTAGCACGGCATACTTTCCTTTTTTAGTCGATAGCTGCTTCAGAACAGAATCCCAGCCTTTTAATTCCCATGCATAATTATTTACCAGATCACCGGTAAAAAATATAAAATCAGGTTCTAAGTCATTAATTAATTTTATCACTCTGTCTAAGATATGATATCGAAAATTAAAACTACCTAAATGAAGGTCTGATATTTGGACAATCTTAAGGCCTATTAAACTATTTGGAAGTTCTTCAAATTTTATTTCAATATGATGTACTTTAAATCTATATAAGGTTCTGAAAATTCCATAAAGGATTACAAAAAACGGCAAGAATCCTGAAAAAACACCTATAAAAGGAACTATAATTAGTGATGCTTTTTCTGAAAACAAATAATTAGTAAAATAGAGCAAAGAAATAATAATGACAAAGATTAATTTAGGAACAAAAGATAATATGGAAATTCCATATAAGGATGTTATAACCAGTTGTTTCCTTCTAGGATCTACTGTATCTAACCTAAATTTTAATACAATAATAGAAGTAATCAATCCAATTGTAAAGACCCAAAAAACTATATAAATACTATTTTTTAAAATTTGAGAAGTAATGAATTGACTTATAGATTGTAACCAATAAAAAGCGGCTATATCAATCAATAATAATAGCAGACATATAAAAAAAATAGTAAAGAATGAATATGTACGCATGGTAAGACCTTAGTATTTAATCTCTTTTTTTAATCGTCGTTTATCCTTTAGCGCCCAATAGATACCTTTTATATCAGAAGCCCACTCCTCATACATAAAAATTAGCGTTATTTCTTCAATCGTTTCTAGTAAACCTAAAATTAGCATTGTATAAAATAACCAGTATATAGGTCCGAAAAACAATACCCAAAGTATAAATACACCTTGTACAAGTGCAGATAGTTTAGCTAAATAGGTATGAAAAGCTGTAGCCTTACCATATTTTTTATAGGCAATACCCATTTGAATGATATAAGGAACAAAAGCTATCAATATGATGATATAGTTCTTATTGATAAAATCAGTTTCAAAAACTAAAAGACCAACTAACCCAATTATGAATGTAATTTGATCTCCCATTGAGTCTAATTGAGAACCTCTGGCACTAGTTATTTCCAATTTTCTAGCCAAATAACCATCTATCATATCGGTTGAATAACTAATTAACAAAAACCATGTAAAAAATTCCCGTTCTTCAAACCATACTAAAACTATCAAAAATGGAGCAGCAAAAATTCTATAAAAAGAAAACCAATCTGCTATATTAAAATTTTTAAATGTTAACATCATCAGTTTAATAAACTATTCTTTGTTATTTAGCGAGGGTAACAAATTCATTCACCTTCATGAAATTTTAATCTGTTATCGAGTGCCATGATTTCATCTTGTAAAGATTCTACTTGCTTCAATAAATTATAGACAACATCTAGACCTTCCATATTTATATGAAGTTCATAATGTAGACGTATCATTTTTTCAATATCCTTAATTTGTGAAGTATTGATATATTGAATTTTTTGAATAGTTTTGATTTCAACCAATTCAAATTCGTTCAATGACTTAATAAATGAAATAGGAATATTATAATGTATACAAAATTGTTGTATAGAAATTATTTCTTTTCTTTCCATTGCTACCTTAATTTATCTAATTCTTTAAATAATTCTTTTTCTTTTGTTGTAAGGCTCACCGGAAGTTTTAGTTGATAATTTACATATAAATCTCCATACTGTCCTTCTTTTTTATACTTAGGAAAACCTTTTCCTTTTAATTTTACCTTTGTTTCGTTTTGAGTTTCTGGTTTTATTTTTAGTTTTACCTTACCATCAAAAGTGTCAATAGTTATATCTCCTCCCAATACTGCTTTATATAAATCCAGATCAATAGTTATATATAGATTGTCATTATCTCGTTGAAATTTAGAATGGTTTATAATTGAAAATTTAATATATAGATCTCCGTTTGGACCATTATTTATACCTTTACCACCATGTCCTTTTATTTTTATTACTTGTCCGTTTTTAACTCCTGCTGGTATGGTAAGACGAATATTTTTACCATTAATAGTTAGTGTACGTTTATGCGTTTTATAAACATCTTTTAAGTCAAGGTGTAACTCAGCATTATAATCTTGACCTCTAAATTTAATAGCGTCCCGTCCAGATTTAAAGGAAGCATCACCAAACATAGATTCAAAAAAGTTTGAATGATCTTGATCTGAGAAATTACCTGAAGTACCTTGCCGTGTAGTTCTTTGATATTGTTGCTGTTGTTTCGCTTTTTCAAACTCTTCTGCGTGTTTCCAATCTTTTCCATACTGATCGTATTTTTTACGATTTTTTGGATTACTCAACACTTCGTTGGCCTCATTAACTTCTTTGAATTTTTTTTCTGCAACCTTATCATTAGGATTTAAATCCGGATGGTATTTTCTAGCTAATTTCCGATATGCTTTTTTTATATCTTTTTCAGATGCATTTCTACCAATACCCAATATTTTATAATAATCTATAAATGCCATTTACATAAGATTAAAGCAATATAATTACCTCAAAACTAATAGCTTTCTGTCAGTATTAGTATGATAAATATCAGCAACAACTAATCCTTTAAATCTTTATTTTAACCTTATAAATTTATTATTAAATATTTTTTTACGAAATTTGATTGTTTCTATAATTACTATTATTTTGTTTGGACAAGATCAACATATTTTTAATATTCTTTTTGAAGCTGTATCAGAAGGTATTATCGTAGTTGATAAAAATCAACTTATTGTTGCTGCTAATTCAACAGCTGAAAAAATGTTTGGTTATAAAGAAGGTGAATTGAGTAATCAATCATTAAACACCCTGATTCCATCTAAATACCGCCACAACCATGAAGACCATTTTATTAATTTTATGGAAAACAGTAGTAGCAGAAATATAGGCAAAGGTCGTGACTTATATGGAGTAAAGAAAAATAAGAAAGAATTTCCTTTAGAAATTGGCTTAAATCCTTTTACAATTTATAGTAAAACTTATGTAATGGCAATAATTATTGACATTACTACCCGTAAAAAGACAGAAAAAGAAATAGAAAGGCTAAACTCTGAATTGGAAAAAAAGATAACTGAGAGAACTTCTGAATTAAATACTACTATTGAACAATTAAAAAATTTAAATCTTAATTTTCAAAAAGAAATAAAAAGAAGGTTAGAAGCTGAAAACAAAATCAAAGTTGCCTTAAAAAAAGAAAAAGAACTGAATGAACTTAAAACTAAATTTTTATCTATGGTCTCTCATGAATTTAAAACACCGCTAAGTGGTATTTTAACTTCGACTATTTTATTAGAAAAATACAAATTAAGTAATCAACAAGATAAAAGAGATAAACACTTAAAAACAATCACAAACAAGGTACATTATTTGAATAATATTTTAAATGATTTTTTATCAATTGAACGCTTAGAGTCCGGCAAAGTGAATTATCTATTTAGTACTTTTAATTTGAGTAAAGTAATTAATGAAGTAGTTTATAATGCCAATATGTTATTGAAAAGCGAGCAAAGGATTAATATTCCTCAAAATGTTGATGAATATATTTTACATCAGGATGAAAAAATTTTAGAGCTTTCACTATCAAACGTAATCTATAATGCCATAAAATATTCTCCTGAAAATACAGCTATTGATATAGAAATTACTCGAAAAGAAAAAAATATCGTCATAAAAATTATAGATCAAGGCAGAGGGATACCTGAGGATGACCAAAAATTCATATTTAATCGTTATTTTAGAGCAGAAAATGTATTAAATGACCAAGGGACTGGTATTGGTTTAAATATTGTAAAAGGACATTTAGAAAATTTAGGCGGTTCAATTAACTTTACAAGCAAAGAAAATAAGGGCTCAATATTTAATATTGAATTACCAATTAATAAACAATAATGAAAAAAATCTTATTAATAGAAGATGATACTGTAGTTAGAGAAAATACTGCTGAGTTGCTAGAGTTGGCAAATTATAATGTAATTACTGCTGCAAACGGTAAACTAGGTGTAGTTGAAGCTAAAAAACATAAACCATCTATTATAATTTGTGATATAATGATGCCTGAACTAGATGGTTATGGTGTATTACAAATATTATCTAAAGAAAAAACGACCAAACATATTCCATTTATTTTTCTAACTGCAAAAACTGAACATAAAGATATCCGTAAAGGGATGGATATGGGAGCAGATGATTATTTAACGAAACCATTTGATGAAACAGAATTAATAAGTGCAATAGAAAGTCGGTTGGCAAAAGTAGCAATACTTAAAGAAAACCTATCTATAAAAAAAGACATAGAAATTGATGATTCAGAAAATCAATTAAAGACATTAGATCACTTAAAAAATTATTTTAGTGATAATGCTGAAGAATATTCATACAGATCCGGTGAAACTATTTATCATGAAGGTGATAATTCTAATTATGTTTTTTTAATTTACAAAGGTGTTGTTAAAGCTTATAAGGGTGATGAGCAAGGCAAGGAATTGATTACAGCCTTATATAAGGATGATGACCTATTTGGTTTTACGTCATTTATGCAAAATATTGCTTACCAAGAAACAGCCTCTGCTATTGAAGAAACAGTTGTTTTTAGACTATTAAAACAAGAATTGAAAACTATTTTACAGAGTAATCATGCTGTTACATTAAATTTAATAGATCACCTTACTGATAATGTCTTAGAAATAAAAGAACAATTACTACAAATGGCCTATAGCTCAGTTAGAAAAAAGACAGCCAGCACAATTTTACAATTTGTAAAAAAAATAAAAATGAACCCTGAAAGTGGTATTAGAATTTCTAGAAGTGATTTAGCCAGTGTTGCCGGTATTGCGACAGAAACCTTTATAAGAACACTATCCGAGTTAAAAAAAGATGGCATTATTGATATTGAAGGGAGAAATATCAAAATTATCAATATTGATAAATTAAATAGAGTTTCTTAAACCATATAATCTGAGTTCTTCTACATGATATATATCATTGATAAATAGAAGTCAACAGTCTATTTTTGACTTAAATTGTTATTAATAGACCTACATGAAGAATATATTACTTCCAACAGATTTTTCAAAAAATTCATGGAACGCTATACAATATGCTTTAGCCTTTTTTAAAAAAAGTAGTTGTAATTTTTATCTGTTACATGTTACATCAATTTCTAATTATGCCGGTGGAGAATCTCCGATAATTCCTACCAGCAATACAATTGAAAAAACATTGTTAAAACATGCTAAGTTAGAGTTGCAAAAACTGGTACAGAAAATTAAAAAACTACAAATTAGTAGTAATCATAATTTTATTACACTCTCAAGTTATGATTATTTTATAGATGCTGTAAGAAATCATATAAGCGAAAAGAATATTGATCTTATCGTAATGGGGACAAAAGGAGCAACCGGATTAAAAGAAGCGATAATCGGAAGTAATACCGGTGATTTGATTACTAAAGTAAAATGCCCTGTATTAGTCGTACCTGAAAAAGCAGTATACCATACATTAAAAGAAATTGCTTTCCCGACAGATTATAATCTTTTTTACCAAGCAAAAATATTGGATGGTATTTCTGATTTAGTAAAAGCTCATGATGCAGTAATACGAATATTACACGTAGCAAAAAAAAACAAAACACTTACAGCGTTTCAGAATGAAAATAAAGATTATTTAAATGATTTTTTCATGGATGAAAAGCATAGTTTTCATAAAGTTACAAATAAAAAAATTGAAGCTGGAATTCAATGTTTTGTAGAGAGTAGAGACATTGATA
>CAYXAZ010000137.1:0-6336 GCA_964463085.1 uncultured Flavobacteriaceae bacterium
AAAAATCACTCAAAAGCGCAATGGTTTGCGCTTTTCTATTAATTTTAGTGCTTAACCAACGTAAATTAACGGCGCTTAGCTCAAATGTTGTGTTTCATACAAAGAACTTAACCTGAATCCAAGACTAACTATAAAATAAATTAGTCATGAAAAAAACAGACAAACCTATTATTGTAGAACAAACTTTTGACAGACTCTTAAAAGATGTTTGGGAAGCAATAACCGTACTTGATAAAATGAAAAAATGGTTTTTTAATAATATACCGTCTTTTGAACCTGTAGTAGGTTTTAAAACCCGATTTGTCATTCAGGTTGAAGATAGAATATTTCCACATTTATGGGAGTTGACTGAGGTAGAACCAATGAAGAAAATAACTTACGATTGGCGATATGAAGGATATCCTGGCAGTTCATTTGTGGTTTTTGAATTAATTGAGGAGGGCAACCAAACAAAATTAAGATTGACCTATACAGTTGTCGAAAATTTTCCTGACAATTTCCCTGAATTCACAAGAGAAAGCGGTATTGAAGGATGGAGTTATTTTATTAAAAAAAACCTTAAATAATACTTGGAAAAAAGTGAGGTATAAAAGTATGAAAACACCAACAAAGGCATCAATAATTTCCTTTGATATTGTTTTACCATATATACCAAGATACCCTTTTTTGTATCTTGCGCAACAGGTATAATCGTTATATCGAACTCACGTTTAAAGTTAATGGTTGCCAACTGTACCGTTGCTATAAATAAAACAAAATACTAAATGAATAGATCAATTTTATTATTACTATTAAGTTTGTTTACACAATCAATTTTTAGCCAAAAAATAAATGAGTATTCTGAGCCCACTAAAAATCATGTTTTAGTAAAAGGCACTAATATCAATATGATTCCGCCTAAAGGTTATACTGAAAGTACAAATTTTAAAGGCTTTCAAAACTCTGATGATCAAACTTCAATGATAATGATCGTAGAAATTCCCGGACCTTTTAATGAGGTCTCAAAAGGATTTACTATTGAAATGTTAGCAACAAAAGGCATGAAACTCATCAATAAAAAAGAAATTAGTATTAACGAGTTTAAAGGATATCTTATTGATCTGGAACAAGAAGCTAACGGATTAACCTATGCGAAAAATATTTTAATCTATGGCGACGATAATTCAACAACAATAATCAATGGTGTCTTTTTAAAGAACTCAAAAGAAACCGAAATTATCATAAAAGAAAGTGTCAGTTCTACAGTAATTGACAACAGAGTTAAAGTAAATTCTAGAGAAGCTTTAGATTATACCTTAGAAGATTCAGGTGATTTAGTATTTGTAAGTATTATTGGAAATGGATTTTTATTCAATCGTGACGGAAAAATACCAACGCAAAGTGATGATAAAGCAACATTAATTGCTGATAGATCATATAACAAAACAGAAATTGAAGATCATAAACAATTTTGTCTTTTAAGACTGAAGAAATTTCCTGATGATTATCAAATTATTGATAAAAAAGGAGTTAATGAAATTGAAATTGACGGCTTAAAAGGGTATGAACTGTATGCTAAAAACTTAGATAAAGAAAATGAATTGCTATATCAGGTGATCTTGTTTCAGGAAGATGGTGGGTACTATATATTTATAGGCACTTATTTTAAAGGGAAAGAAAGTACCCTAAAAGATATCCAGAAAATTATAATGACGTTTAAGCGGAAATAACACTAAAAAGAATGTCCCCATTTGGGGACATTTATTCTTATCTATTAAGATTAAGCTTTTCCAAGTATTCTAAACATACCTGTTCCGCAAGTTGGGCATTTTCCTTTCATTGCTTTTCTACCATTTTTCATAGTAACTTCAGCACCATCTTTTATTTCTCTTTTTGATTTACATTTTACGCAATATCCTTCCATAATTTTATAAATTTTGTTTTAATTAAAATTGGTTCTGCTACAAATATAGGCTTTATGTTATGAGTTAACAAATATAATTCAATACTATTGACGTTACTTTTCACCAATCAATTGTTAATAAAATTGACTAGGTATTATGTCATTGTTGGTAGAAAGACACCCCTGAAGTCCCTCAAGGGGACAGTTGTTTTATTTATCAATTTAATAAAATACCTTAATAACCTATTAATGTGAATTCAATATAACTATTTTTTTAAATAACTAATAATCAGTATTTTAACTGTGAAATGAAAATTTTAATGTCTCCTTGAGCTTTTCGTCTTCGCTCAAGATAAACTAAAGGCGAAAGGTTTTTAAATAGTTCTCGACTGTGCTCGAACAGACAAAGTGCTAATAATCAATATTTTGCATTATTAACTGCATTTTTTACATCGAACTCACGTTATTAAATGGAAATTATTATATATTTCTAAGAATGGTCAATGATTGAATTGTCCCCTTGAGTCTCGATAGTTATCGGTATTAGGGGAGTAAGATTATGAAAGTTCTTTTATTTTAAACCATTAATCAAACAAATCTGAAGATAAATAACGATCGCCTCTATCACAAATAACAGCAACTAATACACCTTTGTTTAAGGTTTCTGCTAATTTTAAGGCAGCTGTTACTGCACCACCACTGCTCATACCGGCAAAAATGCCTTCTTCTTTAGCTAACCTTTTTGTCATTGCTCTAGCTTCTTGTTCACTAACTTCAATGATTTGATCTACTTTTGAAGTATCAAAAATTTTAGGCAAATATGCTGTTGGCCATTTTCGTATTCCGGGAATTTTTGAATTATCAGCAGGTTGAGCTCCCACAATTTGTATGTCACTATTTTGTTCCTTTAAAAAAGTAGAAACACCCATGATGGTGCCGGTTGTACCCATAGCAGAAACAAAATGTGTAATACTGCCGTCGGTATCTTTCCATATTTCTGGTCCTGTTGTTTTATAATGTGCCTTCCAGTTATCATCATTTGCAAATTGGTTGAGCATAATATATCCACCTTTGGCAACTTTTTTATCAGCATAATCTCTTGAACCTAAAATTCCGGTATCAGCATAAGTCAATATTACCTTAGCTCCATAAGCTTGCATCGTTTGAATACGTTCTTTAGTTGAATTTTCAGGCATTACAAGTTCAATATCAATATTATAAACATTAGCGATCATCGCTAAAGCAATACCTGTATTACCGCTGGTTGCTTCAATGAGTTTATCACCTTTTTTAATGTCACCTCTATCAATAGCAGATTTGATCATATTATAAGCCGCACGATCTTTTACACTACCACCGGGATTGTTACCTTCTAACTTTAGTAGAAGTGTAATATTTTTGTTTTTGATTAACTGATTTGCTTTAATCAAAGGTGTATTTCCTATATATTGTAAAAAACTTTTTGTTTCCAAAACTATTAGCTGTTTTTAGGTTTTAATTTTGTTTCAGAAGTGTGATATACCAATGAATTTTTAGGAATAGATTCCGTTATCCAAACATTTCCACCAATAGTACAGTTTTCACCAATAATAGTTTCACCTCCTAAAATAGTTGCGTTTGCGTAGATGGTAACATTATTTTCAACTGTTGGGTGTCTTTTTATATTTTTCATATCCTTAGAAACTTGTAAAGCACCCAAAGTAACTCCTTGATAAATTTTTACACGGTTTTTAATAATAGTAGTTTCACCAATCACAATACCTGTACCATGATCTATAAAAAAGTGTTTGCCAATTTTTGCGCCGGGGTTGATATCAATTCCAGTTAATCGATGTGCATATTCACTCATTAACCTAGGTATTAATGGCATATCGATTTGATAAAATTCATGACTAAATCGATACACTGCTATGGCATAGAAACCGGGATATGCCAAGTATACTTCTTCTATAGTATTTGCTGCGGGATCATTGTCTAAAATTTCTTGAGCATCTAAATTAAGTTTTTCAATGATTTCAGGCAATTTAGCAAGAAATGCTTTCCAAACAACTTCACAAGAAATTTCTGGATCAAAACAAGCAATGGTTGTAATTTCATCAAAATCTTTCCCTAACTGTTTTATGTTTTCATCGATAGAGATGTTAGCATCAAAAAGCGTATAAAAAAGCCTATCTGTAAAGGCTTCAGTTTTTCTTTTAAGGCTAAAATCAAGATTTGGTCTCTTTTTATGAGCTTGTATTTTTTTTATAATAGAATCTAATGACATAAATTTTAAAAGGTATATATTTATTAGTGTTACCCGTTGTGCATTTTGTGTAAAATTCGTCAATTCGAGTGAATTTTAAAAATTGAAAATGTAAAAAATTAGTATCGAGAATAGAATTTTACATTTTAAGATTGTTCTCGATACAATCCGCCTCAGGCGGATCACTCGAACAGACACCCACCTTTATATAATTATTTAAAATACACAACGGGTTAGTGTTTTTTAGTTTGTATTAACACATTTTATAAGATGGAGATCTTAATAAATTCCAAATGACAAGCACCAAATAACTAATTTATTTGTCCCGAATATTCGGGATTGAGAATTGTTTTTTATTAGCTTTAGTTTAAAAAAATTACCATTCCTTACAAACTTCCTCAAAAGGAACTCTAAAGCGTTCTCCGTAAACACCTTCAGGTTTTCTGATACCACAACCAATTACCATATTTATTTCTGCACCAAAAGGCAAGCTCAATAAACGTTTAATTCTTGAAGTATCTGTACCTTCCATTGGGCAAGTGTCATAACCAATTGCAGCCATACTTAGCATAAAAGTTTGTGCTGCCAAGCCTGCACTTTTATGAGCAACAATACGCATATCTTTATTTCTAACCTCTCTGTACATAGGTCTGAATAATCCGATTAGTGTAACCATGAAGTACTTTAACCATCCGAAAATTCCTAAAAAATCAGCATAGGTAAACGGAATTAATTTTCCGTAATAATTCCTGATTACTTTCTCTCTACTACTTCGCTCAGATTTAGGTTTCGGTGTATACAAAGAATCAATATGCTTTAAATTTGCTTTTGCTCGTTTTCTCCATAGATCTTTACGGACAACTATCACAACCAATTGTTGGGCAGTTTTAGCAGCATTTTGGTCAAAACAGAATGAAATCATTTTAGTTTTTATTGCATCAGAAGTAATATGATGAAATTCCCATAATTGCATATTACTACTGTTAGGAGCTAATACAGCTTGTTTGATACATTGTCTCACCTTTTCAGTATCAATGGATTTTTCAGAATCATAAACTCTTACAGAACGTCTGTAGTTAATGGCATCTGAAACACTCTTTTCTTCAATCATTAAAATGTATTTTAAAATTAGTATCTCCAAAAATAGTTAAAACTATACTTTGATAAATTTTGTTCTTAGTTTTTCAACCCATTCTAAATAACAAATTTCAATCCCGAATACTCGGAACAAAATACAAATAAATCACAAATAATTTTCAATAACCAAAAACACTTTTAAGATGAATTTGATATTTGGAATATTTAATCGAAAAGAATTCCCCTATCCCGAGTACTCGGGATGCCTCGGGGTTTCCGATTTACCTCTCCTTTGGAGAGGTCGGAACTGCTTTTTGGCAGTTACGGGTGAGGTAAAACACTATCCCGAAATTTCGGGAGGCGAAATACCTCTATGTCTCTTCCCACCCCTGCCCGTGCCGTTCAGGCAGGCGTGCCGGTCGGTCGGGTCTCGAGGATAGTCAGTTTCAAGAATTTTTTTATTAATATAGAAATTGAATGGAAAGTAACTTAAGAGATGATATTGGTTTTCCCCAATCAAATTCTTTTGGGCAGCAACCAATCGGTCATTGGTCTTCTGATAACCTAGGCTTGCCGGTTTTTAAGTATACAGGTAAAATTCCATACCAAATCAATGCCTCGGATGGTGAGAAAATCACATACCCTAAAGACCCTTGGTTTTTAATAGGGAATTATGGTGTTACAAGTTTTATACATACTTCTGGAGTATTTGATTTTTATACCTTACGAAGAGCTTGGGGACGATTGAATGTTGCTACGGAAAAATGCCCTAGCAGTCAAGCAACGATTAAAATCAATAAAAAAGCGTATCGACTTTCAGGATTGAATTCATCTATAGCATGCAATTCGGAAAAAGAATTCGGGAGTGGTTTTGCAAGTTTCAATATGAATATTGATGGCGAAATACAATGCGAACGTACTATTGCTACTTCGCCTTCTAAAAAGATAGATTCTGGTGAGTCGGCATTGTTGATAACCGTTAAGTTGACAAATACGGGAAATGAAGCTAAAGAAATTCTGTATACCGAATCTGTTTTGGCAAACTATCAAATGATCCATGAAAAAAGGATTTCCTATATCGCCATTCCTAGGGTTAACGAGAATTATACAGCTGCTTCATTTGAACCACATA
>CAYXAZ010000138.1:0-6292 GCA_964463085.1 uncultured Flavobacteriaceae bacterium
TTCAACTGAATAGAATACTGGATTTCGGCTCCAGCGGTTGCAGGTTTGAATCCTGTCGGGGTCACTATAAACACAAAATCTGTAATTTTATTGCAGGTTTTTAATATTTGAGAAATATTTAAAGTTATCACTTCAACATTTCTCAAATATTAAAAACTGAAAAGCGATAGCTTTACAAGTTTTGTATTTTCAACAGAGAGCACAAAGGAACAACGAAGTTAATCCTGCCGAGGTCACGAATAAATCAAAAAGCAAGCAAAAACATAAAGCTTGCTTTTTTGTTTTTGTGGGTTTTTGATTTTCAATCCCGATAGCTATCGGAAGGGCAAAGTCATAAATAGATAATTCAATTTTTGCTATTTTACTAGTCTTACTGATTTTTATCATATTTTTTATAAACTCTTTTATTGAACTTTATCATGGTAATTTTAAAGTAATTTATGATGAAAAAAAGAGAGCCTATATCAAAAATAATGACAAGAGATGTTATTGCATTAACATTGGATGATAGTTTGTTTAATGCTGAGAGGTTATTCAAGCAGCATCATATTAGACATATTCCTGTAGTAGATGATGATAGAATTATCGGAATGTTAAGCTTAACAGACCTATTACGTATTAGTTTTGTTGATTCTTATAGTGATGCTGAGTCTATAGATACAGCTATTTATAATATGCTGAGTGTTAGTCAGATTATGGCAAACAATCCTGAAAAAGTACCCTCTGATTCAACAATTAAAGAGGTGGCAGCCTTATTAGCTTCAAAAGAATTTCATGCCTTACCTGTTGTAGATAATGAAAAATTAGTTGGTATAGTTACAACTACAGATTTACTGAATTATTTAGTTGATTTATATTAGTTATGAGGGAAATAATTAGTTAAAACTGTAATTTTTAACTGAATAAGTTGTATTATAGCAAACCATAATATAAATTATGGTCTAATTATTGATGTCTATTAATTGATAATTAAAAAATTGCTATTTAAATCAATTCGTTGTGATAGAACTTTTAAGTCATATGATAGGGTCTGTAAAGTTGACTCGTTTTGTGTTGTTTCCCGATAATATGTACGGGGCGCAAAGGGCTATTATTAGCGATAATTTTACTTTTTATAATAACTTATCAACCATTGATAAACGCTATTTTGAACATAGGGTCTTAAAGTTTATCGATTCGCATAATTTTATAGGAAGAAGAGGTTTAGTGATTACTAAAAAGATGGAGTTATTAATTGCTTCTACAGCAGTGATGCTTACTTTCGGGATGAGAAGCTATCTATTTTCTCAATTTAAGAATATTATTATTTATCCTAAAAATTATTTATCAAAAGTGACCAATAAACGTCATTTGGGTGAAACAAATCCTAGATTAGGTGCTATTGTTTTTTCTTGGGATGATTTTTTAGAAGGAATTAATATTGAAGATAATAATTTGAACTTGGGATTGCATGAACTAGCACATGCTATGCATTTTAGTTTTTTAAGAGAAAAAAGTTTTACAGCTATTTTATTTTTAGAGCATTTTAATATTCTTTTAGAAAGAATGAAGGATATAAAGTTGCAACGTAAAATTGTTGCTTCAGGTTATTTAAGAACGTATGGTTTTAAAAACAAATACGAATTTTTATCAGTTTTAGTTGAACATTTTTTCGAAACGCCTCATGAGTTTAATAAAAAATTACCAGAAATATATGACATGGTAAAATTGATGTTAAATTTAAATACCTTAAAAATGGCCTCTAAATCTAAACTTTCAGCCTAAGATTTATAAAAAAGCAGCATCTTTAGGTTCCCATAGTTCAATTTTATTTCCGTCCAGGTCAATTATCCATCCGAATTTACCGTATTCATACTCTTCTGTTTTATCTATTACTGTAACACCTTCTTTTTTTAATGCAGATAATAATTCAGTAAGATTTTCAACTCTATAATTGAACATAAAATCCTTTTTAGAAGGTTCAAAATAGTTGGTATCTTTTTGAAACGGACTCCATTGTGTTGAGCAATCATTGCCGTCTTTATCTTTCCACCAAAAGGTACAACCCCAATCGTCTGTATTGAAGCCCAAATGCTCTTTGTACCAGTTTTTTGTAGCTTTTGGATCTTCTGTTTTAAAGAAAAGTCCGCCAATACCTGTAACTCTTTTTTTCATAAATAGTTTAGTTTTGTCATTTCCGAGAACCTATAAGGTATACTCATTAAATTTTTCCCACCAGTAAAATAAAAAATTACGCAATTTAAAGAGAACAATTTGTGAATTGGTGGCTTTTTACCATACTCGATTTTAATGCATTAATTCTAATGTACTTGTTTACTGATGGATCAGAAATTTGTATTATTTCTTTTTCACATTTGCTTCATAGGTTTCAATCCATTCGTCTGTTGTAATTTTCGAAGCTAATTTTCCGATAAGGTCATATGGAATATCATCAATTTTCTTGAAACGAATACAACTTTTACCCATATCTAACTTACGACCGCTATGTTTGGGGTATTCTTTTAAGAACCAATCCATTATTTTTTTATCAGCATAAATTCCACTATGATACACAGCAATAAAATTCTTTTGAGAGGCTACATTCATAAAAGGTAAAGGTAATTTTGGGTCACAATGATATCCATTAGGATATTTAGAATGTGGTACATAATAACCAATCATTTTATAATTAATACCTTCTTCAAATCCTTTAGGAATATTCTCTAAAATAACTTGTCGTAATTTACTTATTGGGCCTTTTCTATCTTCTGGAATTTGATTAATATAATCGTCAACAGTTTTTGCTTCGTATTGCATAATATTTGTTTTAAGGTTGTTTACGTTGTAATATTAATGATGAAATTAAAGAAACGATGATACCAACACTAAATATTAATGTGAACATAAATAAACCTGCAAAAGCAGGGTTATCATACAATTTCATCTCTTCTAATAACTTCACTTTTTTTATTTCAAATTCTTCAGTAGTGAGGGTGTCCTTGAGCCCATCTAGAGTGTGATTTACATATTCATTTGCAAAGTCCGGATTAATAATTGACGCATAAATGATGTCTAAAATTCCAATTGCTAAACCGGCAATTGCAGAAATAGCAAGACCTATAACTAAAGCTTTTCCAAATGTAATGACACCATTATTTACTTGATCTCTAAAATGTTTTATTCCGAAAAATATAAAAGAAAGGGAAGCGAAAATGGAAATCCAACCAAAAATTTCACGATCGCTTAGATCAATATTCCATGGTAAGTAATGACTTATAATAAAAATAAGCCCACCAATTAATGCGCCATAACCCCCGAATTTTAAGATTGAATTTTTCATAAGTAATGTATAAAGTTAAAAGTTTTATACAAAATTATAACTGTATATTTAATATTTACTCATACTAAAGTACCAATTGACTCATACTTTAGTTTAAAATATGTAATTTTTTGGCTTTTTGGATGGCTTGTGTACGTCGTTTAGCGTCTAATTTTATCAGTAAACTAGAAACATGAGTTTTTATGGTACTCTCTGATATAAATAATTTTTTTGCAATTTCTTTATTGGAAAGCCCTAAAGAGATTTGATGTAAAACTTCATATTCACGCTTACTTATTTCTAGTTTTTTTATTATTTGAGTGTCGATTTCAGAAGTTATTTTTTTGGGCTGATGTAAACTTTTTTTATTAATATATATACCTACAATAAAGAAAACTACTGCAATAATTGCGATAACAAATTCTATAGATGTTTTGCCTAAGATTATTGAATATTTGCTGATTTGAAAAAGAAGTACGAGTGCAACAATTAATAAAGCAAAAACAAGAATTGTCTTTTTCATTTAAGCAAGTTAACAAAATTTTTCTTTTACTTTATCAACCATGGTTTGTGCTAGTTTTATCTTGCTTTCTACTGTCCATCCTGCAACGTGAGGAGATAATAATACGTTGTCAGACATAATTAAATACTGAAAAGCTTCAGGTATCTTGACTGTGCTCGATGTGACAACATTTTTAAATAAATTTTCAAAAGATGATTTTTCATATTCTAACACATCCAACCCAGCACCTAAAATTTTACCAGATTTTAGAGCTTTTACTAAGTCTTTTGTTACGATATTTTTCCCTCTTCCAGTATTGATTATCCAAAATGATTTTGTAAAAGCATTGATAAATTCAGTATTGACCATATTGATGGTTAATGGGGTTTCGAGTGTGTGTAAGCTAAGTATATCAGTTTTAAGCATTAGTTCTTGTAATGATACTTGTGTAGCGTTTTTATCATCTACATTATCTTTTATATCGTAACAAATTACTTCAACGTCAAAACCTTTTAGTTTTTTAGCAAAAGCCTTACCCATATTGCCATAACCGATAATTCCTACTATTTTACCATCGAGTTCAATGCCTCTATTGTCTTCTCTTAACCACTTACCTTGTCGGACTTCTCTATCTGCTTTATTCAATTTATTAAAGAGTGATAAGATCATACCTAAGGTATGTTCACCAACAGCATTTTTATTGCCTTCAGGAGCGGCGATTAAATGAATACCTTTTTCTTCGGCATACGCAATGTCTATATTTTCTAACCCTGCACCTACACGCGCTATAAATTTTAAGTTTGAGGCTTTATTGATAAAAGTGTTATCAATAGAGAATCTACTTCTTATGACTATGCCATCATACTTCTTAATTTTTTCTTCAATATCTTCCTTTGGAGAACTAAAATCTTCATCACAATGAAAACCCAAGTTCTCTAATCCTTTTTTAAGGAGTGGGTGATTGCTATCTAATAAAAGTACTTTCATATATGGTTTTAAAACAAAACACCCAAAGTTAAGAAACTTTGGGTGTTTATTTATTTTCTTTGCCATTTCTGGATTCCTGCTTCTGCAGGAATGACAGACATGTTTAGTTATTTAAGGCCTCCGCACCTCCAACAATTTCTAAAATTTCATTGGTAATTGCAGCTTGACGTGCTTTATTATATGTTAATAATAGATCATCACGCAATTCTGTAGCATTATCAGTTGCTTTATGCATAGCTGTCATACGTGCACCATGTTCGGCAGCAAAAGAGTCTCTAATAGCTTTATACAATTGTGTCTTTAATGACTTAGGAATCAATTCTTGTACAATTTCTAGCTTAGAAGGTTCAAAAATATAATCTGCATTTGTATTTTCGGTATCTGCAGCAGGAACTATTGGTAAAAATTGTTCGTGAGTCATAATTTGAGTGGCAGCATTCTTAAATGTATTATAGACAATTTCAATTTTGTCATATTTTTCATCTGCAAATAATTCCATCAAATGATTAGCAATTTCAGCAACATTATCAAAGGTTAAATTATCAAAAACTTCACTCTTATTATCAATAACAGTATACTCTTTTGATAATAAGTCATTTCCTTTTTTTCCAATAGCTAATACATCTACCTGCTTCCCGACATATATATTTTGAATTAAATCAATTGACTTTTTAATAACTGATGAGTTGAACCCTCCACAAAGACCTCTGTTAGAGGTTATTACTACTAAAAGAATATTGGAAACTTCTCTTTCACTAGCATATATACCACCAGCATCACTATCTAGTGTGGCACTCAAACTTTGCAATAATTCGGTTAATTTATTAGCATAAGGTCGCATAGCAGTAATAGCATCTTGTGCTTTTTTCAACTTAGCTGCAGATACCATTTTCATTGCACTGGTAATCTGCATGGTTGAACCAATAGATGTTATTCTGTTACGTATTTCTTTTAAGTTTGCCATTTTTCTTTCTTTGTCATTCCTGCGAAGGCAGGAATCTTACCCTTTTAGTTTCAAATTATGAGATTCCTGCTCCCGAGTACTCGGGACAGGAATGACAAGATTAATTATACTTCGCCGATATTTCTTTAGCTGCATTTTCTAAAGCATCAGTAGTTTCATCAGTTAATTTACCTGATTTTAAAGTATCTAATACATCTTTATGCTTTGCATTAAGATATGCTAAATAGTCTTTTTCAAACTCTTTAACTTTGTTTACAGGTACAGTTTTTAACAAGTCTTTTGAACCTGCATAAATAATTGCAATCTGGTCTTCAACAGTAAACGGATCTCCTTGTGCTTGCTTTAATATTTCAACATTACGTTTACCTTTTTCAATTACATTCATAGTAGCCGCATCTAAATCAGAACCAAACTTGGCAAAGGCTTCTAATTCACGATATTGGGCTTGATCTAATTTTAAGGTACCTGCTACTTTTTTCATTGATTTGATCTGAGCATTACCACCTACACGAGATACAGAAATACCTACGTTAATTGCCGG
>CAYXAZ010000139.1:0-6262 GCA_964463085.1 uncultured Flavobacteriaceae bacterium
GACTCTAAAAAATTAATTTCGATTTTTTAGTTAGTCGAACTAATCCCGCTTTTTTCAGCGGGATCTCGGTTTAATACCCTTTATTTTCTATTTGGTTTTTAAACTCTTCTTTATTATCAATATAAAAAGCCAATGTTGTAAATTTCCTTTTTATACCATATAATCCACACAAGGTATTTTCTTTTTTTAATCTAATAACCACATTATGACTTTCTAACTCACCGAATGGTGATAATTTTCTAGTTTTTTTATTAAATTCAATTTCTTTAGATGTTAGCACTAAGCTTTCTATTTCGTTTAAATTAATAGAGACTTCACTTAATATACCATAACGTAATTTAAGTTTATTATCTTCAATAGAGATAGGTCTTTTAATAATAGATTTTAAGAAACCAAAAATTTGAATAGCAGAATAGATACTTAAAAAAGTTAGAACCCATGCGGCTGTATCGCTCCATTTTAAGAGTAAAAAATGAAAAGCAACAGTTTCAATACCAATAATAAAAATTATTGCAACTAATAGAGATATTGTTCCGCTATTTTTATGATATGAAAACTCATTTTTATTTAAATCTCTTTTTTTCCAATAAATAAAACCGTAATAAAACACTGCAATTTCTGTTACTACAGGCATCACTACTCTTTTAGGAAGTATTTCATTACAAGTTTCCTTTAAAGTTGAGAAAAAATCAAAAGCGAATGCTTTATTCCTTTTGAGTTTCTTTATAGTTTTTCTTACATTAAAAATGATAAAACTAATGACAACTATTTCTATTACAGGAAATACCCATGTCTTAAAAAGATTTAAATAATATTGGTTTTCAGAAGGTAAAATAATTGAACCTATAATAAGCCCAAAAATCATTAAAGGAACAGTTGTAGTTTTTGGTATACTTGTATTCCTTATCAGTAAAAAATAAACTAGAGGTATTGTTAGTAATAAGTCTAATGTTACTCCAAGAGTTAACTTATTTGAATATAAGTTAAATATTGATGATCTAGCAATTAAAATCATCGACAAAATCATTAATATTGGTATTCCAAATATTATCAGTAGTTTCTGTAAGGTTAGTGTTTTATTCATATCATTCCCGTCTTAAAGAAATAACTAGAAACTTATTAATATAATCTGTTGTGAATTTTTTGCCTATTTTGGAATAAAAATTAGTATCGAGAATAGAAATTTTATCAAAATGCACAACGGGTTAATATATTAGAATCCTTGTGATATTCTAATCAATTCAGATTCATTTAAAACCTTTACCCTTTTTCCATCTAACGCGATGAGACCTTTCTTTTTAAATCCAGACAATAATCGAATAGCAGATTCTGTAGCAGTACCAATAACACTTGAAAATTCTTCTCTGGTTAAGATAATATCTAAGTAACCATCATCATCCAGTCCGAAAGTTTCTTTCAGAAAAAGTAAAGTGTCAGCCAATCTTTCTTTAACACTTTTTTGAGCCATATTTGTTATAGCCATATTTGCATCTTTTAGATCATGACAAACAGTTTTCATCATATCCATTGAAAATTTCGGATTTGTTTTCATGGAGTTAAATATCTCTTTTTTAGGTATATAACAAGCTTTCATATCTTTTAACGCAGTAACTGTTAATGTAACAGGCTCTTCGCTCAAAACAGAACGGTAACCTAGCATATCACCACCTTTAATAAATCGTACAATCTGTTCTTTACCATTGGGACTAAGTTTTGATAATTTGCATACACCTTTTTTTATACAATATACACCATTTAAAATAGTACCTTCAGAAAATAAAACATCTCCTTTTTTAAAATCAATGGAATCTTTATGGTCAGAAAGGTTCATTAGATCTTCTTTTGATAATGATTTTAAAGTACTGAATTCACGTATAATACACTGTTCACATTTACTCATATGAAAATTGGATATTTAACTACTCAAAGATACTGAAAATTACTGATAAATGTCATATAATATGGTAAGTTTGTATTGGAAATTGCAACTTTAAAAAACACTAAATTTAATGAGAAAATATTTTTAAAGAAATACCAATCCCGAATGTTCGAGACAAAAATAGGACTTCAAGGTTTTCTAAAAATGTACCCTTGTTTTTTAAAAAATTTAAAAAAAGTTTTAATTTTATGAAAATTTGCATTTTAATCAAATGTTTATCAATTAGTTACGATTAAGTCTTAAATCTTGGTTCTATTAGTCCCGAGACTTCGGGAGTCTTACGTCTTTAACCGGACACTCCTGATTCAAAATAGTATAAAATTTACCGTGTATTAAAATAAATAATAGTAAATGTTAGATAAAAATTGTTTCCATTGTGGTGCTGAATGTGAATCAAAAACTATTGTTTTTGATGATCAGTCCTTTTGCTGTAATGGGTGTAAAACGGTATATGAAATTCTAAATGAAAATGACCTTTCTTGTTATTATGATTTTGAGCAATCTCCGGGAGCAATTCCCGAAGAAATAAAAAGCAAGTATGCTTATTTAGACAATGAACAAATTATTAAAAATCTCTATGATTTTATTGATGATGAAGTCAGTATAATTACATTTTATATTCCTCATATACATTGTAGCTCTTGTATTTGGGTATTAGAAAATTTAGATAGATTAAATAAGGGGATAGTATCAGGTATTGTAAACTTTCCAAAAAAAGAAATAAGAATAACATTTAATAATACCAATATTTCACTTAGACAAGTAGTTGAATTATTAAGCTCAATTGGTTATGAACCTTATATAAGTTTAGAAGACGCTTCAATTTCTAAACGCAAAACAGACCGTACACTTATTTACAAGTTGGGGGTTGCTGGATTTGCGTTTGGTAATATTATGTTACTATCATTCCCGGAATACTTTCAAGCAAATGAATTTTGGTTAGAACGATACAAACCTTTATTTCGAATTTTGATTTTTATAATGGTTATTCCCGTAGTTTTTTATTCAGCTAATGAATATTTTATTTCGGCCTATAAAGGATTAAAACATAAAATACTAAATATTGATGTACCAATTGCATTAGGTATTTCGGTCTTATTTATAAGAAGTGCAGTAGAAATCATTTTTAATCTCGGTCAAGGTTACTTTGATAGTTTGGCAGGGTTTGTTTTCTTTTTGTTGTTAGGAAAAATATTTCAACAACAAACCTATAGTTTTTTGTCATTTGAACGAGATTATAAATCGTATTTTCCAATTGCGGTTACGAAAATTGAAAAAGACCAGACAGAAGCTAATATTTCTATTTATGACATCAAAGAAGGAGATAGACTATTGATACGAAATGAAGAGTTGATTCCTGTAGATGGTATCTTAATTAATGGAAATGCTCAAATTGATTATAGTTTTGTTACAGGTGAATCATTACCGGTTTCAAAAAAATCAGGTGATAAATTATTTGCTGGGGGTAAACAGCTTTCAGGAGCCTTAGAAATGGAAGTTTTGCAAACCGTATCTCAAAGTTATTTAACACAATTATGGAGTAATGATGTTTTTACTAAAAAAAATCAGAATACCATTAAAACATTGACAGATTCTATTAGTAAAAGATTTACTATTATTGTGTTGTTGATTGCCTTTTTTGCAGGTGTATTTTGGTATTTTAAAGATGCAACTATGATTGCAAATGTGGTAACAGCCGTATTGATTGTTGCATGTCCGTGCGCATTGGCATTATCTGCACCTTTTGCATTGGGTAATATGCTTCGTATTTTCGGCAAGCAAAAATTCTATCTTAAAAATACTACTGTCATAGAAAACCTTTCTAATATCGACACAATTATTTTTGATAAAACAGGAACGATCACAACCAATAAAACCAATATTTCCTATAAGGGTTTGCCTTTGACGGTTAATGAGAAACAGTTAGTTAGAAGTGTATTGAGAGAATCTAACCATCCGCTAAGCAGAATGTTATATGAGTATTTGGAAAAATCAGAAAGAATTGAAGTTAATAATTTTAAAGAAATTTTTGGAAAAGGTATTCAGGGTGAAGTCAATAATATTAAAATTAAATTGGGTTCAGAAAGTTTTGTAAAGGGAAACTCCTCCAATACATTGCAAACGGCAATTTTTATTAAAATTAATGATGATGTAAAAGGTAATTATATTTTTGAAAATGCATACCGAGATGGAATTACTTCAATTTTTAATAAGCTAAGGAAAGATTATCAGTTAGGTGTATTATCAGGAGATAATGAAGGTGAGAAAGAATATTTAATAAGTATATTACCAACAAAAACAAGGTTGATCTTCGATCAAAAACCTGAAGATAAGTTAGTTTATATAGAACAACAACAAGAAAACAATGAAAAAGTTTTAATGGTAGGTGACGGACTAAATGATGCCGGTGCATTGGCACAAAGTGATGTAGGTATAGCAGTTTCAGAGAACACCAATGTATTTTCGCCTGCATGTGATGGTATTATTGATGCTACAAAATTTACATTGTTGCCTAAGTTTATTGAATTGTCAAAAGAAACTTTAAAAGTTGTTAAAATTAGCTTTGTGTTGTCTTTTTTATATAATATTATCGGAATGTTATTTGCAGTAACTGGCAACCTATCTCCCATAGTTGCTGCTATTTTAATGCCAATTAGTTCTATAACAATAATAATATTTGTAACAATTGCTACTAATTATATTGCTAAAAGAATTATTTTTGTGTAAATTTATTGCTCCGAAAAACATGACATTTATCATGTTTTTCAGTAGACGAAAAAATTACTTTTACGAAATTATTCTTGTAAGGACATGAACATCGTTTTTTTTATGATTATTGTAAGCCTTTTTATTGCAATAATTTTCTTTATTCTTTTTTTAATATCAGTAAAATCTGGGCAGTATGATGATTTGTATACGCCATCAGTACGTATGCTTTTTGAGGATGAGTTTATCGAGAAAGAAGATGATACTATAGTAAAAACAAAATCAATCAATCAACCTAAATAACTAATTAAATGGAGAAAGAACAATTTTATTATGACAACAAAATTGTAAAATTATTTTTAATTGCAACAATTGTTTGGGGTGTTGTAGGAATGCTGGTAGGCTTAATGGTGGCATTTCTGTTTAACTTCCCAAATTATATGGAAGGCATTTCTTGGTTAAGTTTTGGTCGTTTACGTCCATTACATACAAATGCCGTTATTTTTGCCTTTGTAGGTAATAGTATTTTTATGGGGATCTATTATTCTATGCAACGACTTTTAAAAGCAAGAATGTTTAGTGATACCCTAAGTAAAATTCATTTTTGGGGTTGGCAATTGATTATCGTTGCTGCAGCCATCACTTTACCATTAGGTTATACATCTTCTAAAGAATATGCAGAGTTAGAATGGCCTATTGATATTGCCATTACGATAATTTGGGTAATTATGGGTATCAATATGATTGGTACTATTCTAAAAAGAAGGCAACGTCATATATATGTGGCAATTTGGTTTTATTTAGCAACACTTGTAACTATTGCAGTACTACATATCTTTAACAATTTAGCATTACCTATATCAGCATTTAAAAGTTATTCTGTTTATGCTGGAGTTCAAGATGCTATGGTACAGTGGTGGTACGGCCATAATGCAGTAGCATTTTTCTTAACAACTCCAGTCCTTGGTTTGATGTATTATTTCGTTCCTAAAGCGGCTAATAGACCCGTATATTCTTATAGACTGTCTATTGTACACTTTTGGTCATTGATATTTATATATATATGGGCAGGTCCTCATCATTTACTTTATACAGCATTACCGGAATGGGCTCAAAATTTAGGGACAGTATTTTCTATCATGTTAATTTTCCCTTCTTGGGGAGGTATGATAAACGGTTTGCTAACCCTACGTGGTGCTTGGGATAAAGTTAGGGAAAGCGCCGTATTAAAATTCTTTGTAGTAGCTATTACGGGTTATGGTATGACTACTTTTGAAGGTCCAATGTTGTCATTTAAAAGTTTAAATGCTATCGGACATTATACAGACTGGATTGTCGCTCACGTGCATATCGGTACCTTAGCATGGAATGGTTTTATGGCAGCAGGTATAATTTATTGGTTGTCTGAAAGATTATGGAAAACAAAATTATATTCTACCAAATTAGCAAACACTCATTTTTGGTTAGGTACATTGGGTATTTTATTTTATTCAATACCATTATATGTAGCCGGATTTACGCAGGCACTGATGTGGAAAGACTTTAATCCTGACGGAACATTGGTATATGGTAACTTTTTAGAAACAGTAACTCAAATATTACCAATGTATGCGATGC
>CAYXAZ010000140.1:0-6229 GCA_964463085.1 uncultured Flavobacteriaceae bacterium
TCACCATAACGAGTGATATGTCTGCGTTACTTTTTTCTGCGCTACGCCAATACTAGCATACATTTTGGCTTTTCATAACGAACACTCTTGCAGATTTAAGGTAATATAAATTTTCACCAACGTACATTCACTAAAAAATTAGGTGTAAATCCTAATCCAAATTTATCAACAACTCTTATTGGATCGCTAGGAGAGTTATTACCAAAATACTCTTTGCTAATTTGATTTTTTTGATTGTACAGATTTCGTAAAGAAAGCCCAAGTGTTATTTTAGAAAGTCTTTTTTCAGTAAGCCAGAATTGATAATTAGATGAAATGTCTAAACGATGGTAAACAGGCAAATTTTCAGTATTTATATCTTTGAAAATTATTTTATCATCTTCTATAATTGACTTTGTGAAAGGTTTTCCACTACGTAAATGAAATGCTATTGCAGTTTGAAAGCCTTTGCTTTTATAAGAGGTAGAAAAAGTCATATTGTGTTTTATGGCATTATTTGCTGTAAAATATGAATTGTTATTTAATGAGTTGTATTTGTTTTTAGAGTCTATATACGAGTAGCTTATCCAATGGTTAAACGAACCAATCTTTTTGTTTATAAAGAGGTCTAATCCGTAAATAGTTTGTTCACCTATATTAAAATTTGGATTATCAGGATTTAAAAAACCAAGAGACAATGCTGTGATACCTTTTTGTTTTCTAAAATAAAAATCGGTATCTATTTGCCAATTGTTTTTTTTATAATTTAATCCGCTAGAGACCTGATTACTTATGATTATTGGAAAAGTCTTATTATCTGCCAAACGCCATAATTCATTTTCTAGAGATAAATTACTTAAAACAGTTTCGTCAATTTTATGAATTGTTTGATTTTTAGTTTCAAAAGTTATTTGTGCAGTTAAATTTGGGTGTAATGTTTTGTTAAAAATAATTCTAGGGGCAAACTTCATCACATTTAACTCAGGATAAAAATTAATACGAACCCCTGCATTAATTGTGAAATTATCAAGTTTAGTAATACTGTAATTAGTAAAAATTGCATGTGTACCAACTCTATTTTGTGCCCTGTCTAAGATCAAGTTAATATTTCCTGTATTTAAAAAAGAATAGCTCACATCTTTAAAGGTGTATTGATACCCAAAATCAATTTTAGTTTGTTTTAATTTTAAAGAAAATTCAGTATTAAAATTAGTGTCGTAAATGGCGTTCCTTTTGTCAAAATCAGAAATTACATTATCACTTTCGGTAATGACAAAATTGTAATTAAAGTTGTATTTAGAGAAACTTAAGGTGGAGTTTTGTTTTAAATTGGTATTCCAAATTTTAGACCACCCTATACTATATCCATTATTTTCAATACTTAAAATGTCTTTAGATTCTTGAAAGGGCAAGGATTGTTTTTGTTGATATTCTAGTTGATTTTTAATGTTTAATAGGCTAAAATAAAAGTAACTTTTCTGTGTAGGTTTATAGTTGATTTTTAATGCATAATCGTAAAAGTAAAATTGATTTAGGGCTCCTTGATTATTCGTAACAATACTATTTTGGAATACTTTATCGGCAATATTTGACAAGGTTAAAGATTCATAAATTTCCTTATATGAACGCCGAGACGATGCAATGACACTTAATTTATCTTTACTAATAGGAATGTTTATTTTTGCACTTGCATTTATTCCGTTTAATCCAAAAGAGAATGTTGGTTTAGAGACAACTTCATCACTGGTTTGCATGGCTATTACACTAGAAGCACGTTCGTCATATTTAGGATGTGTACCTTTATTATAAAAAGTTACTTTATCGATCATATTAGGGTTGAATGTTGAGAGCATTCCAAAAAAGTGACCACTATGGTAGATGTTTATATCATCGTAAAGAAGTCTGTTTTGATCTAGTTTACCGCCTCTAACCACAAGACCGGTTGCAGTTTCATTTGGGCTTACAATACCAGGTAATTGCTGTAATGTTTCTAAAACATCTGCTTCAGTTAAACCTGCAATGATTTCAAGTGATTTAGGTAAAACTGTAAAATTACCTATACTGTTTTTTGAAATCCCTTTTGTTAAATATTGATTTAAAGTGATGGTGTCTAATACAACTCTCTTTTTTGTTTTAAACAAATTACGTAATACGTAGTAAGTTGTATTAACTTTTTCAAATTGTATAAAAACTTTGCTGCTTATTTTAGATAATAAATGATTTAAGGAAATATTCTTTTCATCAATACTTATTTTTTTATTTTGCACTAAGTTGTCTTGGTAAGAAAATCGAACTTTGTATTTATTTTCTATTTCTTCTAGCAGATATGACAAACTAACATCAGTATATTTTAAATTATGTTTTATTGGACTTTGAGCAAAACATAAAAAAGAATAAAAAAAGATAAAATAAATGCTAAATGGTAGCTTCATTATTTTTTAGAAAGTACTACTTGTTTGTTGTTTATTATTTTGTAATCTAGCTCCATTGCTTTAAAAATAGTTTTAAATGCAACTTCTTTATTTTTGTGTGTAAAGCTACCGGTAAAGAGTATGTCTGTGTTAATATTTTTGGTGTTAAAAACAATGTTAAATTGATTCTCAACATCTTTTAAAACATATTTTAATGGCACACTTTTATATGAAGTTTCATCTGATAACCAGTTTGGTCTTATATCATTCTCATTGATGTCCTCAAACAAATTGCCATTCATTTTTCTATAACCTTGAGTAGGGTTTAAAATATACTCTTTATTATTATTAGTTACTTTTACTTTTCCTGAATAGCAAATTACTTCAAAAAAACCTGAAGTAGATTTTACATTAAATTGTGTGCCTAAAACAGTTACGGAACCATTTTCTGTATGCACTATGAATGTACTTCCTTTTTTTACTTTAAAAAAACCTTCACCGTTCAAAAACACTTCTCTTTTAGTTTTCCAATTGTCTTTTTGAAAACTAATTTCTGACCTAGCATTGAGAATAACTTTTGATCCGTCTAACAAAGCAATAGTACTGTTTTGACCATAATCAGCTTTGTTTAAGATAGTTTTATCTGAAAAATAAGTAGTTGTAATTGTTATAAAAACTAGAATGGCAGCAGCGACAGAAATTGCCCATTTATAATATAGATTTCTAACTTTCGTTTTATTTTTTGTTGATAATTTTACCTTTAATCTAGTATAAGTTTCTTCATTTACATTTTCTAAATTTTCATATAGAGAAATTCCTTGCTGTAGCTTCTTGTAGGCAATAAAATCTTTTTCAGATACTAACTTTTTAAGTTGATCGTCTGTAATTTCATTAGCTAGCCATTTAGCTAAATAGATGTCGTCTGTTATGTGCGTCTCTTTTTTATTCATTTTTATACTATATTAAAACAGTTGACTTGATAAATACCCTACGCTTTAACCGAAAAGAGCTCCCCGAGGCAGAGCCTCGGGGTTTCCGATTTACCTCTCCCAAGGAGAGGTCGGAACTGCTTTTTTGCAGTTCCGGGTGAGGTAAAATACAATTCCGATCCTGATAGCTATCGGGAGGCGAAATACTCCTATAGCTCTTCCTTGGGGATAGTTGGTTTCAAGATTTTTTTATTTGTTAAACATTTCCAATTTTTTTTCTTAAAATAACCAAGGCATTATGCATTCTTTTTTCTACTACTTTTACAGAAATATCTAATTTTTCTGCAATCTTTTTATAAGTTAATTTTTCAATTCTGCTTAGTAAAAACACTTCCTTTTGATTGTCTTTAAGGCTATCAATTGCATTTTTAAGTTTATCGTAAAATTCTTTTTCTTGTAATAGGTATTCAGGGGTTTCATACGTTGATCTCTTATCAATTTTCCTAACTTTTTCTTGATGTCTATGTTTTATTTGTTCATGCTTTTTAATATTGATAAAGGCATTGTTTACAACCGTAAATAAATAATTTTTCGTTTTGTCAGAAGTTATCTTTTGGCAATTATTCCATAAAGAAATATAAGCATCATGAACTAGGTCTTCGGCTGTTGTTAAATTGCCAAATTTAAAATATAAGAACTGTTTTAGTTCTTTAGCATATTTGAGATAAAGCTCTTTAAATACTTTTTCATCACAAACATTTTTTATATTTTCAGGCATTAAAAATTAATTGATTAGTCAAAATTCAAAAGTATAAAAAAATAATTAGCTAAAAATAGAGGGTATTTATCAAGTCAACTGTTTTATATAAAATCAATAATAACTTATTAAATAAAATTTTATGAAATCTAAAAACTTAAAACTGATCTTAAACATATTTATAATTGTATTTGTTTTGTTTACTTCGTGTAAAAATAATGATGCTATTATAGATGTTCCAGATAATACTACAAAAAGTGCTGCTGTAGAGAAATCTATGGAGGTTTTAAAAACACATTTTAATCAAGATGGAACTCTAAATGATGCAAATAATCCGATTGGTAACATCCTGTTTGATTTTTGTTTTGAATTTGTATATCCTGTAACCTTATCATACAATAATAGTACTGAGGTTGTTGTGCAAAATTTTAATGAGTTGATAGAGGTGTTGGTAAATATGACAGACGCTTTGTTTATTGATGGGATAGCCTTCCCTTTCAATGTTGAAATTGTTGAGAATGGTGCAGTTGTGGTGCGAACGATAACGTCTGAAAATGAGTTTATTACCTTAATAGAGAGTTGTGATATAGGTGATGATGAAGGGTGTGTTTGTACTGAAGAGTATAATCCTGTTTGTGTAGAAATTCAAACTCCGAATGATGGAGGAACTTATATAATGCAGTTCCCTAATATGTGTTATGCAGAATGTGAAGGCTTTACTCAAGATGATGTGGTTGAATGTGATAATGGTAACCCTAGTGGTGCAAATTTTGCCAACGATTGTTTCGATCTTGTTTACCCATTTAGTATTGTGGTTGATGGAAGAGGTGATGTAATAGGAGATGTAATTGAAATAAATAACGAAGGAGAATTTGAAACCGCACTATTTACTGCATCTACCTTTGAGTTTGTATATCCAATAAATGTTACTCAAGAAGTAAATGGACAAGTAGAGACTATAACTCTAGCGAATGTTGATGATTTAACTAATTTATTAGTAAGTTGTAATGTTAGTACTGATTGTAATTGTCCGGCAGAGATTGACCCTGTTTGTGTTGAAACGCGAAATGAAGGAGTTGTTGAGTATCAAAATGCTTGTTTAGCATTGTGTGATGGATTTACCCCTAATAACTTTGTAGATTGTAATTAGTTTTAAAATATTGAAAAGGGATATTTAGTGCGTACACTTAAAATGAGAGTGTAACTGTTTTAAAAAGAAAGGTCAGGCTTGTAATTAAGTCTGATCTTTTTTATAATTATAAGTAATTTTTACTGCCAACTGATCCCGATAGCTATCGGGACTGCCTACTTATTTAGAACAACTATCCCAAAGCACATTCTTAGGTGTATCAGCTAAAACATAAACAATCTCTTTAGTCACTGGATGTATAAACTCAATTTCTCTGGCATGCAAGCAAATACCACCATCAGGATTACTTCTGTTGGCACCATATTTTAGATCGCCTTTGATAGGGCTTTTAATAAAAGAAAGTTGCGCTCTTATTTGATGATGACGTCCTGTTTCTAGATCAATTTTTAACACAATATAATTATCTAGTTCTTTAATAACCGTATAATGTAATATTGCTTTTTTACTGTCTTTCGTTTCTCTACTAAAAACAGTTGATTTATTGTTTTTAGAATTCTTTTTAAGGTAATGTATTAGGGTGTCTTTTTCTCTACTAGGTTTGTTTTTAACAATAGCCCAATATGTTTTTTGTATTTGTTTGTCACGTAGCAGTTTATTTAGACGCTCTAATGCTTTTGAAGTTTTGGCAAAAATGACAATACCGCTTGTGGGTCTGTCAAGCCTGTGTACAACGCCTAAAAAAACATTCCCTTTTTTATGATACTTTTCAGCGATATATTGTTTGACAATTTCATTTAAAGGAATGTCACCTGTTTTATCACCTTGCACAATATCTCCCACTCTTTTATTAACGATAATGATATGATTATCTTCAAATAAAACCTGTAAATTATCTTTGGTGGAGTTCATTTTGTTGTTCCGAGTTTCGAGTTCTGAGTTCCAGGTTTTTAGTTTTACCTTTTCAAATTACACTTGATTCCCATTAATTTTGGTTTAAGGCACTGTTAAGGAATAACTGATACATTTTAGTTTGTTCTTTTGCCCTTTTACTGCGTTAAAATCT
>CAYXAZ010000141.1:0-6144 GCA_964463085.1 uncultured Flavobacteriaceae bacterium
ATTAAGAACAGTTCTCGATACAATCCGCCTCTGGCGGATCACTCGAACTGACATTGAGATAAGCCCAAAACTCAAAATGTACAACGGGTTAACATTGGTATAATTCTATACCATTCTTTATTCATATTTTTTTCAAAAAAAGATGTTTTATTATTTGGATTAATTCTAAATAATGATTTAATTTGTATCTTATTAAGAACTATTCTAAATTAAAAATGGATAACCTTAACATATTACATGCAAATTCAAATACACTTGTACGTGCCGGGTTGAAATCTGTACTTTTTAAAAGTGGAGGTGTTGACGAACTGTATGAAGCCGAAAATGATCGAGAACTTTTTGACATTCTTAAAAAAAAAAGAACTGAATTATTGATTATTGATTGCGACCAACCCGGTCATTTTTCTAGCAAAGATACCAAACAAGTGAGGCTACAATACCCTGACATTAAAATTCTTGTCATTTCCACTGATAAAAACCCCTCTTTTGTTCTCTCCGTTCTTGAATTAGGTGTGCATGGCTACCTTACACGTGAATGTGAAGAAGAAGAGTTAATCAATGCTGTTTTTGCAATTGTAAAAGGAGATAAATTCTACTGCAACAAAATCATAAATATACTCCTTGAAAAAAAACTTACATCTAACAATAATGAAGATTGCGAGCCAACCAGTTTGTCTGAACGTGAAACTGAAATCGCTACGCTCATCTCGCAAGGAATGACTAGTAAAGAAGTAGCTACTAAACTTTTTTTAAGTCATCATACTATCAACACGCATCGTAAAAATATCTTTAAAAAACTCGGTGTTAGATCTACATCCGGTATTGTACTTTATGCAGTGAATGCAGGACTTATCCATCCTAAAAAAGCAGTATGCACTATGTGCTCTACCTTATATTAAGTATGCAAACTACCTCCTTTTAGCGATTGCACTTTAACCCTTAAAGGCGATTGACAAGAATTTAATTTCATCATACATTTGCTTAAAATTATTTAGAATCATTCTAAATAAATAAAAACAAAAAATGAACAGAACACTAATAATAGTAATAACAACATTAATAACATCTTTTAGTTCAATTGCTCAAAACACAATCATAGAAGGAAGAATAATACAAACAGGCAGTTCAACAGCTCTTTCGGGTATATCAGTTTATCTTGAGAGTACCCAACTCGGTGCAGCAACCAATGGTAATGGTAATTACATGATAAAAAATGTACCGAGTGGAAATTATACATTAGTAGTTTCTGCAATCGGTTATTTCACTCAAAAAAAAGAAATAAGTGTTGAGGTAGGTGAAACCGTGAGGGCTGATTTTACGTTGACAGAAACCATATCTACGCTGTCAGAAATAACTCTTACAGGTGGTAATATTGGTATAAAAGATATTCCGGGCTCAGTGCATTACATTTCACCAAAGGAAATCCAAAAATTCAACTACACTGATATTAACCGTACTTTACGAGCTGTGCCGGGAGTAAATGTACAAGAAGAGGATGGTTTTGGTCTTTTTCCTAGTATAGGATTAAGAGGGACTGGTGTTGAACGAAATACTAAAATTACAGTCATGGAAGACGGTGTACTAATGGCTCCTGCTCCTTATGCTGCACCGGCAGCTTATTATTTTCCTACAATAGGAAGAATGCAAGGTGTGGAAATTCTAAAAGGAAGCAGCCAAATAAAATACGGACCTTATACTACAGGTGGTGCAATCAACCTGATCTCAACTCAAATTCCCAATGATTTTTCCGGAAGAATAAACCTGTTGGGCGGAAGTTTCGGAAGTAGAAACCTTCACGCTTTTGTTGGTGATTCTCACAAGAATTTTGGGTATATGGTGGAGACGTTCCAATATGGTTCAAATGGCTTTAAACAATTGGACGGAGCAGGAAATAGAGGTTTAAGCAGAAATTCTGGTTTTGACAAGCAAGATTATCTTGCTAAGTTTCGTATCAATACCAATGCTGATGCAAAAATATATCAATCTCTTACTTTTAAAATTGGTCAGTCAATAGGAAAGATTAACGAGACCTATCTTGGTCTGACCCAAGAAGATTTCGACATCAATCCAATCCGTAGATATGCCGGTTCTCAAGTTGACCAGATAAACACTGAACAATCACAATTTTCTTTGACCCATAAGGTAAAATTCTCAAAATTATTTGATATTACTACCGTAGCATATCGCACCAATTTTAGTAGAAACTGGTACAAACTTGATGAGGTAAAAGATGCAGCAGACGATAAAACAAAAATTGCGAAAATATTGGATAATCCGATGGTCTATACGGACGCCTACAATATTATTACAGGAACGAGCAGTATAAATAATGATGCTCTTTTTGTAAAAGCCAATAACAGAACCTATTATGCAAAAGGAATTCAAACCGTACTGGGATTCAATTTCGAAACCAACAAAATAAGTCACAATATTGATTTAGGTATCAGGATACATCAGGATCAAATTAATCGTTTTCAATGGGTTGATGAATATGCAATGGATAATGGCATGATGGAACTCACCAAAGCTGGAATACATGGTACGGAAAGCAACCGTATTGAAACAGCTAATGCTATAGCAACCTACCTTCAATATAAATTAAGAATTGGTAAATTTACGGCAACTCCGGGTATTCGGTACGAAAATATAAGTTCGGCAAGAGAAGATTACGGTAAAGAAGATCCTGACAGAACAGGTGTTAACTTATCGGAAAGAAGCAATACAGTGGATGTTTTTATTCCCGGTATCGGTCTTGATTATCGATTCAACAATTACCTAAGTATTTTTATAGGAATTCACAAAGGTTTTGCTCCTCCAGGTTCAAAAGATGAGCTCGAACCTGAAAAAAGTATTAACTATGAATTGGGTACAAGGTATGCAAAAAATGGGCTATCTGGTCAGGCAGTACTGTTCTTTAATAATTACAGCAACCTACTTGGTACAGATCTTGAAGCTGCCGGAGGCGGAGGTACAAACGAACAGTTCAATGGCGGAGCTGTAGAAACAAAAGGATTGGAATTCAACTTAACATACGACCTGCTATCTTCAAAAAACAAAAGTGTATTTAGATTGCCACTTACCATAGTTTATACTTATACAGATGCCAGATTTCAAAACAATTTTGACAGTGATTTTAGTGGTTGGGGAGAAGTTTCGGCGGACGATCAGTTCCCATATTTGGCAAAAAACCAGTTTACGATTATGCTTGGTTTAGAACATCATAAATTCAGTTTAAACCTAAGCGGGAGATATACAGACGAAATGCGTACTGCCCCGGGGCAAGGAAAGATACCTTCTAACGAAAAAACCGATTCATATTTTGTGATAGATGCCAGCGCAAACTATAACCTGAACAAAAATATCTCCCTTTTTGCCAATACTACCAATTTAACAGATCAAGTATATGTGGTAGCAAGAAGACCGGCAGGTTTACGACCCGGCATGCCAAGAGCGTTTAACTTCGGATTGAAAGCGAATTTTTAGGACTTATTTTAACCTGAGTCGATAAAGCCATCACTTATGTTATGTCTATCTGAGAATACTGTTGTCGTTCTGAAAGAGGAAGATCTTGATAGGAATTTCAAACTTGAGATTCTTCCCTCGCTTTTGGTGAGGTCTGAATGACAAATTACATTTATTTACCTCTAAATTTACATCAAACTCACATTATTTTAATGATTTTAAGTACTTAATAATTGTTTTCCGAATATCACTACCCACTTCTTCATTTGTTGGAGTGTAAATTTTTATAATATCTTTATTGTCTGGTTTTAAAAAAGGAATATCACGCCCTTTTAATAAATAATCACTAAATACTACTTTATATATTTTATCATCATTAATAGATTTTCCATTTATTTTCCATTCATTAGTTATGGTGTCAAAATCAGCATTATATCGCTGTAAATACGCTCCTGTTCCTGCTTTAGACTTACCATACTCTAATATTTCTTTTAACAAACTTCCTTTTAATTCAACTTTTAATATTCCTCCACCGAAAGGTAATACTCTAAAAATATCAATACTGCTTACATTTCCTATCAATTGGTCATCCAATCGAATTGAACCTCCATTGACCAAAGCACAATCTACCTCATTATTAAATCCGTAAGCCATCGCTTTAGCTACTAACTTTCCTAAATTTGTTTGTGTACTTCTAATTGGTATATCTCTACCGTCAAGTGGAATATTTGTTGAATAAATTACCTCGTTAGGATTCTCAATAATTAGTTTGATCTGATCTTCTAAAACAGCATTCCATTTTGTAATTATTCCAGCTACTTCAACATCACTCTGAGTATTATCAGTAATAGGTAGTAATTCAGAAGTAAGTTGTAAAACATTTTTATTCTTATCATAATTAATTCTATGAATATATACGGTTTTTGCATTGGCATCAGCCTTTGCAATTTTAGTTGAACCAACTTCAACCAACATATTATTATGTTCATGACCTCCCATAATCAATGGTATATCTTTTAATAATTCTGCAATTTTTTTATCTTGATTTATAGATACATGGGTCAAACCAAAAACAACATCTACTTTTTCTTTTAAGGATTGATATGCTCTTTTAGCCTGAGTGTACATATCAGTATATTTCACATAATTTTGTGGATTTGAAGGAATGACTACACTAAAAAAACCAATTTTCAATTGCGTTCCATCAGCATCTTCAACATTGATAATATGTGTATCTGTAACAAATTCTTTTATACCATTTCTCTCTTTGTAAAAAGGATAAGTATTACCACATACTTTTTGACGTGCATTGGCAGAAGTCCAATTGAAAGTAGATTCGTTCAACCGTTTTTGCAAATCATTTTTACTAATATCAAATTCATGATTACCAAAAGCTACCAAGTCAAAATTCATGGCATTCATCACCTCTACCATTTGCTTGCCTCTAATACGTTCTCCATTATATTTTATGGCTCCTAATAAAGACGGATTCAAAAAATCGCCTGCCATAAATAAATATGTATTTGGGTTCTCTTTCAATAATTCTTTATGTACATATTCAACACGAGCCATCCCTCCTACTTTACCGCCTTCTAACGGTGCAATTTCATATACATCATTCAATTGTAAAAATGTAAAACTAATTTTACCATCATCTACTAAGTTAGGCTGTGTAACTGTTTGCCGGGTTGTACCGCAAGACAATATAATAGCTGAAATTACAACTATAAATAGATATTTAAATTTTTGCATTTCTATAAATTTAATCAATTATAAAATTACATTTTTCTTCATTAATAAAATGTAACTTTAGAGGCAAAGAGTACTTTCAAAGATTATTCTTTTTACAAAAACACATTAGCAGCTTGTTCATATGCATCCATAAAATTTTCTTGATCGAGTTTTAATTCGATTTCTTGATTATTGAAGTATTCTAACAGGTTTTCAGTCGGCATGTTTCCTGTTAGTTCATCTTTTGCCATCGGACAGCCTCCATAACCTTTGATAGCTCCATCAAAACGATTACATCCTGCATTATAAGCTGCATGTACTTTTTCATGCCAGGCTGTTGGTGTAGTATGCAAATGTGCACCAAATTCTATTTGAGGATATAAGGGAATTAAATTCGAAAATAAATGATCTATAATTTCAGGTGAAGAGCTACCAATTGTATCTGAAAGTGATAATATTTTAACGCCCATTTTACTTAATTTTTCTGTCCAATTTGCTACAATATCAACATTCCAAGGATCTCCATAAGGGTTTCCAAAACCCATAGACAAATAAGCAACCACTTCTTTATTTGATTTTACAGCAATATTCAAGATCTCGTCAAGAATTACAATTGATTGTGCAATGGTCTTACTTGTATTACGCATCTGAAAGTTTTCTGATATAGAAAAAGGATAGCCTAAATAATCAATCTCTTCAAATTGTGAGGCATCATTAGCGCCTCTAATATTCGCTACAATCGCCAATAATTTACTTTGAGTTGAGTCTAAATTTAATTTTGAAAGTACCTCTTCGGTATCTCGCATTTGCGGAATTGCTTTTGGGGATACGAAGCTGCCAAAATCAATAGTATCAAAGCCTACTTGTAATAATAAATTAATATAATTAGCTTTTATTTCGGTAGGAATAAATTGCTTTATGCCTTGCATAGCATCGCGTGGACATTCTATG
>CAYXAZ010000142.1:0-6124 GCA_964463085.1 uncultured Flavobacteriaceae bacterium
CATCCATATCTTCCTCATCTTTAAAATAGTTCTTTGTAGAAGCTAAATCACCATCGCCAATACCTATATTATCAGATTTTTCATAATTTGGTCTCATAAAGGCATCACGCTTAGTAATAGGAATATATTTAATGCTTCCCGGTAAATCTTTAGGTATAATTTTACCATTATCTAAAGTATCAAACTCAATACTGTTATAATCAACTACTACTACTTTACCCTCTTCATCAATTAAAGGTTTTTTAAATACATTACCTCTAAAATAATTAAAATCATTTGCATCATTATCAATTATTGGTCTGTAAACATCAGCCACCCATTCAGCAACATTACCCGACATATCATATAATCCGAATGCATTTGAATCATAAGATTTAATTTTAATAGTAATATCAGCACCATCATTACTCCATCCGGCTAAACCACTATAATCACCTTTACCTTGTTTAAAGTTAGCTAATTGATCACCAGCTCTTCTTCTTGATTGGTCTCTCGTATATCTACCATTCCATGAATATTTTTTTCTACCTCTAATGGTATTATATTCTCTGTTTTCAATCAATGCTTTTGCAGCATATTCCCACTCAACTTCAGTAGGTAATCTAAAACGTTGTGTTAGAATACCATCAGATGTTTTTACATGTCTTCCTGTAAATCCTTGAGGTGATTTTGATTTTCTACCTCTACGTTTTGACTTTTTATTTCCTTCATCATTTGAATCATCTGCCACTTGATCTATATCTTCATCTGAATTTTTATCTCTTTTTCTATCTTTTCTTCCTTTTTTCTTAGAAGTCTTTTGAGAATAATCTGGTAAGCCTTTACCATATATATTTTCATCTCCATCAAATAATAATTTAGGGTTTGCTAAATAAGTACCTGTATCAAAACGATTTTTACCTTCAACGGTAACCGAATCCATATCAAATAGTGATTTTAACACTCCTTTATCCATTAATATTTTTTCATTGACCCTGTCAGTTCTCCACTTACAATATTCTGAAGCTTGATTCCATGACACTCCAACTACAGGATAATCACTATAAGAAGGATGACGTAAGTAGGTCTCAGTTAACAATTCATTAAAACCTAGAGCATCTCTCCACACTAAAGTATCTGGTAAAGCTGCATGGTAAATTTTTCTATAACTATCATCAGAAGGAGGGTAAACTCTCTCCAAATATTGTAAATAAAACAAATATTCTAAATTGGTAACTTCTGCTTCATCCATAAAAAATGAACGAACCTGTTGTTTTGTTGGTGTAGTATTCCAATCAAACATAACATCATCTTGTACAGCTCCCATTGTAAAAGTACCACCTTCAATAAGTACCATTCCCGGAGGAATTTTTTGACCTTTATAATTTGTATTTGCTGTAAAACCTCCATAAGTTGGATCATTAAACCTCCACCCTGTTAATTCAGAATGTGTTCTAGATTTTTTATTACAACTAATTAAAGTAGCCGCTACTAGTACTACTAACAAAATTTTGTTTCCAATATGCCTTTTCATACTTTATAATTCTTTTGTTTAAATTTAGGGTTGATAAGGTTATTATCAATAACTATTTTTTTGGCATAAATGCCTTTTGATGCTTGTATAACGATTGTTTTTTTTCTTTATTATGTGTAACCTTGTAAAATATTAAAATAAGTATGTTTAACTTGCGTTTGTTTATAATTATGACACTTATAAAAAAAAATACATTAATACTGTTCTTATTTATTACTGCTTTTATTTTTGCACAAAATAAATCGATTTCAACAGTAAAAAATTCAGTCTTATCTCAGGGAACATGGTATAAATTTGCTATTGACACTACTGGTGTTTTTAAAATTACTAGCTCTTTTTTACAAAACTTGGGTATCAATACAAATGAAATAGATCCCAAAAATATCAGAATATTTGGTAATGGTGGTCAGTTATTACCTATGCGAAATAGTGACTTTAGATATGATGGCTTGCAAGAAAATGCCATCATTGTAAATGGTGAAGAAGATGGTAACTTTGATACCAATGATTTTATTCTATTTTATGGTAGAGGACCTCACAGTTGGAATATAGTTCCTTTTCAACCAAATTTATCAAGACATCAAACTAATATATATTCTGAAAAAGCCTTTTACTTTTTAACTGTTGACAATGGTATAGGAAAACGAATAGAAAATACTGCTGAAATCACATTACCTGCTACACAACAAATAGCCACGTTTAATGATTATGTATATTTTGAAGAAGAGAAAACGAACCTTTTTGCTAACGGACAACAATGGTTTGGTGAAGATTTAAGTTTTAACAATACAACTACGGTTAATTTTAATTTTATAAATCTTGATACTTCTCAAGATATTTATATTAGAGTTAGAGGTGCTGCCATTTCTTCTACACCATCGCAAATGGACGTTAAAGTAAATGGTCAAAACTTGACAACTTTAAACTTTTCAACTCCTAGTAATTTAGCACTTGCAAGACATGATGAGGAGATCAAAGCTATAAATGTAAGTAGTAATCCTGTTCAAGTAGAAATAACCTATAATAATAATGGTAACCCTTCCTCAAAAGCGTATTTAGATTATGTTGAATTAATAGGTGTAAAGAATTTAGTGGCAGGTGATAAACAATTTTCTTTTAGGAATTTCAGTACAGCTAATTTACCACTCACTTCAATTGTAGAATATACTATTCAAAACAGTTCTAATATTTCACAGGTTTGGAATGTTACTGATTATATCAATCCGAAAATTGTTAGCAATCAATCCACCGGAAATAATTTTATCTTTAAGACCAACGGAGGACCTCTACGTGAATTCATTGTATTAAATAGTACTGATTATTTTACACCTGAAATTTTACCCATAAGTCAAATAGCAAATCAAAATTTACATAGTTTACAAGATATTGATTATATAATTATTACTCAAGATTATTTGATGAGCGAAGCTGAGCGCTTGGCTATTTATCATAGAGAAAATTCCGGACTCACCGTTAAGGTTATAAATCTAAAAGAAATTTATAATGAATTTAGTTCAGGATCGCCTGATTTAACTGCTATTAGAGATTTTGTAAGACATTTCTACTTGAATGCCTCTAGTGTTGATTCAAGAATCAAATATGTATGTTTATTTGGTGATGCTTCTTTTGATTTCAAGGATAGAATTAATAATAACAATAATATAGTTCCATCATTTCAATCATATGAAAGTTTTGATATAGCAAGTTCCTATGTTACCGATGATTATTATGGAATGATGGATGATAATGAAGGTGATTTAGGTACTGATGACAGACAAGATGTTGTCACAGGTAGATTTCCGGTTACTTCAATAATTGAAGCAAAAAATACTGTTGACAAAACCTTGAATTATTATACTACTTCTTTTTTTGGAGATTGGCGTAATAATATTGCAGTGATTGCTGATGACCCAGATCTAGCCAGTGAATTTGTACTTCAACAAACAGTAGAACGTATTGCTGATACTATTAAAAACAGAAGACCTATTTTTAATCTTGTAAAGATTTATTCAGATGCTTATGTACAAGAAACTTCAGCCGGTGGTGAACGCTACCCTGATGTAAACGAAGCTATCAATAATGCCGTAGAAACCGGGTCGTTAATTATAGATTACTATGGACATGGTGGTGAAGATGGGTGGGCAAATGAACGTATCTTAGAAGTACCTCAAATTCAAGACTGGAACAACCCAAATTCATTACCATTAATGATTACTGTTACTTGTGAGTTTTCAAGGTTTGACAATCCTCTCAGACCCACAGCAGGCGAATTTGTATTTTTAAATACAAATGGTGGTACAACAAGTATGATTTCTACCACAAGAAGTATTTTTATTAGTGTAGGTCAGCGATTTAATGAAATTTTAATAAAAAAACTATTTGGTTTTAGTGGTGAAAACTATACCATAGCCGAAGCTATGATGCAAATGAAAAATGACCCGACATCACCAAATACCAGTCAGCGTTTATTTGTATTTTATTTAGGAGATCCTGCGATGAAATTAGCACAACCAAAACCTAATATTAAACTCACCAAAATGAATGGTGCAGATATTACACAATCTTTAGACACCCTAAAAGCATTGTCAAAAATAACATTAGAAGGTGCCATTACGGATATTTCTGACAATATTTTAACCGATTTTAATGGTACACTATCAACAACTATTTTTGATAAATCTGTTGATAGAACTACACTTGACAATGATAATTTTGGAAAAAAACTCACTTTTGATGCTACTGAAAGTAAAATTTTTAGAGGTAGAGCTTCGGTAAAAAATGGCCTGTTTAGTTTTAACTTTATTGTACCAAAAGATATTCGAATTGCCTTTGGTAAAGCAAAAATAAGTATGTATGCAGATAATCAAATTATTGATAAAGCAGGTGTAAATCAAGAAATTGTCATTGGAGGAATTGATGAAAATGCGCCAGAAGATAATATTGGTCCTACTATAAAGTTATTTATGGATGATGAGTCTTTTGTTGACGGTGGTAATACAAGTGAATCACCCCATTTTATTGCTGTGTTAGAAGATGAATCTGGAATTAACACATCAATTACCGCTGTAGACCATGATATTGTAGCTATTTTAGATGGCGATCAAGCCAATCCTTTTATTCTAAATGACTTCTATCAAACTGAATTAGATGACTTTACCAAAGGTAAAGTAAAGTTTCCCTTCAGAAATCTAGAAACAGGCTCACATACAATTAATTTTAAATGTTGGGACACATACAATAATCCTTCAGAAAGTACGTTAAATTTTGTTGTAGTAGATGATAGAGACTTGGTATTGAGTAATGTATTAAATTACCCTAATCCATTCATAAATTACACAGAGTTTTGGTTTAATCATAATAAACCAAATGAACCCCTAGAAGTGCAGGTTCAGATATTTACAGTTTCAGGAAAATTAATTAAAACAATTAATCAACTTGTACAATCTGAAAATCTGTCAAGATCAATTTCTTGGAATGGTTTAGATGACTTTGGTAATAAAATAGGAAAAGGAGTTTATGTGTACAAGCTCAATGTTAAATCGGTAATCTCTAATACTAAAGCTACGAAAATTGAAAAATTAGTTATTTTACAATAAAGAAATAATCGACAATCTAATTCAAAACATTCTAAATGAAGAAATTCTTTTTAATTCTAATAGCAATATTAAGTTTAAGTAATACTTATGCTCAAGATGAAATTAATCCTATTACAACAGCTGCACCCTTTTTAATGATAGCTCCAGATGCCCGATCAGGAGCAATGGGTGATATAGGTGTTGCTACATCTCCTGATGCTAATTCACAACACTTTAATCCTGCAAAATATGCATTTGCAGAATCACAATTTTCAATTGGTGTTAATTATACCCCTTGGCTGAGAAATTTAACCAATGATGTATTTGTAAGTAGTTTAACTTTTTCTAACAAAATTGACGAAGGTAGTGCTTGGGCTGCAAGTTTTAAATTTTTCTCGCTAGGAAGAATAGACCTAACTGATGTAGATGGTAATACAATTGGTTCTGAAAACCCAAATGAATTATCTTTAGATGTTTCTTATTCATTGAAATTAAATGAAACTTTTTCAATGGGAATTGGAGTTAGATATTTAAGATCTGATTATGCCCTAAGAGTAGAAAATTCAGACCTTAAAACTGTCAATGCTTTTGCTGTCGATATAGCAGGCTATTATCAAACAGAAGAAAAGAATTATGGAGATTTTAATGGTAGATGGAGAGGTGGATTTAATATTTCTAACATAGGGCCTAAAGTAAGTCTTTCTGATAGTGGAAAAGAAAGTTTTATACCAACTAACTTACGTTTAGGAGGTGGTTTTGATTTTATTTTAGATGATCTAAATACGATTACTGCCAACTTAGAATTTAATAAATTATTAGTACCAACACCTCCTATACGAGAAGGTGGGGTAATTATTGATGGTAAAGATGATGAGGTAGGATTTGTAGCTGGTATCTTTCAATCTTTTGGTGATGCACCGGGTGGTTTTAGCGAAGAGCTTAAAGAATTTACTTGGGCATTAGGCGCAGAGTATATGTATGATCAAACATTTGCTTTTAGAGCCGGTTATTTTAATGAAAGTGATTTAAAAGGAGC
>CAYXAZ010000143.1:0-5906 GCA_964463085.1 uncultured Flavobacteriaceae bacterium
TTTGTCATAAATAAATTGAATTATTTTTTGCTTAGATGAGGCAAAAAAATAAAGTATAGTATTATTATAGTTTTGTTTTTTAACAAAATATAAGTGAAAAAGAAATAATTTATATGACTTGTTTTATTGTTAAATTGGTATTATTAGTGTTTATAGATTTTTACTGATTTTAATCGGACAACAATGAATTATTTTAGATAAATAACTTTAAGATATATGATTTAGGACTATTGACTGCTAAGTTTGTTCATAAAACTATGTATCAACTCGTTGTGAATTTTACGATTGAAATGAGTAATCCCGAATCCTCGGGAGTATCGAGAATAAGAATTTTAGTTATTAAATTAGTTCTTGATATTATCCGCCTTTGGCGGATCACTCCTGACCATTGAGATAAACCTAAAAACTCAAAATGCACAAACGGGTGTATCATTCTTTTTGTTTTAGAATATACTTGTTATACAATCTATAATTACTACTTTTTAAATCAAATGTCATAAGTCAGACAGTCTTAAGTCATAAACTAAAACAATCTAATGAACTCCTATCATACATTAATGCGCAAACTGTGTACTTAAAAAAGCGACTGCAAACCCTACTAAAACAGCAATAAATTTTCTACTATTAAATTGATGATTTTGTGTACTTTCAAATAGAATTGCTGTGGAAATATGTAAAAATACACCAATAATTATTCCTGTTATCTCTATGTGGTAGTTATTAAAAAAAAGCATTTCTTTACTTAATAATAAGCCTAGCGGACTCATTAGTGCAAATAAAAGTATAAAAAAGTAAACTTGTTTTTTTTGTAATTTAGCATTCAATAAAAATATATAAAGTATAATAGCAATAGGTATTTTATGGATTACAATTGCCCATAAAAGCAGGCTATTATTTTCGGTTCCTAAAGGAATTCCTTCAAAAAAAGCATGTAAGCCCAAACTAATAAATAGCAACCAAGGCAAACCTTTTGTATAGGGATGAATATGAATATGACCGTGTTCAGCCCCTTTAGAAAAAAATTCTAAAACACTTTGTAAAATAATGCCGATAAGTATATATACACCAACATTTTTTTGCTGAGATTCAAATACCTCGGGTAATAGATGTAGTACAGTAATAGATAATAAGTAAGCGCCACTAAATGAGAGAAATAGTTGAATTGATTTTGTTGCTGGTTTAAAAATTAAAACCAACACTACACCGAGTGAAACGGATAGTAATAGAGCTGCTATATTCATTCTAAAATTAGGATTAATCTACTTGAATTTTCACTGTCAAAATCTGAAAGTGAATATTCGCCAAATGTATGTTTTAATTTTAAATTTGCTTTTTTTAAATAATCTTTTAATGTTGTGATTGGTAAATATTTTATACGTTCAGTAAAATGATGTTCTTTTCCATCTGCTGTGAAGTGTATATCTTTTACGATAAAATGATCAGTAACAGATCTAGTAATAAGAAATTCGATATTATTTTTAGTAATACTTTCCTCTTTGACAAAATGTTGTTTTACATAATTTACATTCATAAAATCAATAACCAATACACCATTACTTTTTAAACCATTTTTTAAATTTTGTAAAACTTTAATATTTGTTTTATCATCATCAAAATATCCAAAACTGGTAAAAAGATTAAATATAGCATCAAATTTTGTTACAAATTTATTGCGCATATCTTGCACTTCAAAATGCAAAGTATCATTGGTAAATTGTGAAGCATATTTAATACTATTTTCAGATAAGTCAGCACCAATAACATTAAAACCTAAAGAATTTAAAAAAACAGCATGCCTTCCTCTGCCACAAGGTAGGTCTAGTATTTTACTGTTCTTTTTTAGTTGAAGAAACGATAGTAAATTTCGCATAAAAAGCTGCGCTTCATCATCATTTCTGTCTTGATACAAAATATGGTAATACTTAGTATCAAACCATTCTTTAAACCATTCCTGTTTTTGGGTCATAAATATGAAATTCAATGCAAAAGTAAGAAATCAATTCAAATCTGTTCTTTATAGCAATAATAATTAGCGTATTTTTGTTCTATAATTTTATATGTGTGAACAAAAATTTTAAAATGCTGGCCAAAACCTTATTTGGTTTTGAAGAGTTGTTGGCGAAAGAATTAAGAGTTTTAGGAGCTACAGATGTAAAAATTGGTGTACGGAATGTTTCTTTTGCAGGTGATAATGGCTTTATGTACAAAGCCAATATGGCATTAAGAACTTCGGTTAGAATTTTAAAACCAATCAACAGTTTTAAAGTACACTCTGAAGATGATCTATATAAAAAATTACAACAGATTGATTGGGATAAGTACTTGAATGTTGACGGAACTTTTGCCATTGATGCCGTTGCGAACTCTGATAATTTTACACATTCACATTATTTGGCACTTAAGTCAAAAGATGCCATTGTAGATTATTTTAGGGATAAATTTGGAAGACGACCAAATATTGACATAAAATATCCTGATTTACAGATAAACATACATATACAAAAAGATTATTGTACAGTTTCTTTAGACAGCTCTGGTGATTCTCTTCATAAAAGAGGCTATAGAAGTGCAACCAATATCGCACCAATTAATGAAGTGTTAGCAGCAGGATTGGTATTGTTAAGCGGATATGATGGTACACAACATTTTATTGACCCCATGTGTGGCAGTGGAACTATTTTGATAGAAGCAGCTATGATCGCTAATAATATTCCTGCAAATATCAATAGAAAAGAGTTTGGTTTTGAAAAATGGAATGATTTTGATGAAGATCTATTTGACCTTATCAGAAATTCTTTACTCAAAAAAGTGAAGGAATCAGACGCTGTAATTATAGGTTATGATAAAGCCCCTTCAGCTATTAGAAAAGCAAATGATAATATAGAAAATGCACATTTAGAAGATTTTATAAAAGTTAAACAAACAAATTTTTTTACTACCGAAAAAGAAGCTGAGGGTAAAACAATTATATTGTTTAATCCACCTTATGGTGAACGCTTAGAGATAGATGTTCCAATTTTTTATAAAGAAATTGGCAATACGCTAAAACAAAGTTATAGTAATACAAATGCATGGTTGATCACTTCTAACTTTACAGATGGTCTTAAAAATGTAGGTTTACGTACTTCTAAAAAAATAAAAGTATATAATGGTAAATTAGAATGTAGATTGGTTAAATATGAAATGTATGAAGGCAGTAAAAAAGCTAAACATAAACATAATGAATCATAGATTTATTAGTAAAGATACAAACAACACTTCGTACTCCCTCCCAATTAACCTGTGTTAGAATCAAACTCCTTTCCCGAAAAGGAAAGGGTATAAACTCTTTAAAAAGATAACATTTGATAAAATCAAAAGACCGAAAGGTTTCATATATCTCTTAATTTAAGGAGTTCTACTATTATTCCGAAAGAGGAACCCCGAGCATTTGGGGGGAATCTCTAAGTTTTGTCATTTGAATCCCAAGTACTCGGAGTCCGAATGACAAAACTTAATGTAAATGCGTGTTCTTAAGTGTATTAATTTTGTTTCTAAGTCAACACCATGTTAACTTTAATGATATTGCTTAAAAAATACAATAAACAGGCTTATTTAGATTCTTAATAAACTGACTAATAGCCTCTTTTTGAACAATAAAACTTAAATTTTCAGGTTTTACTAGTTACAAACTAAGTTTGGAGTACAAAAACTATCGATTTTAAACAAAAAGAGTATCCTAGGATCTCTATCTCAAATAGTCCCGATAACAATCAAGATTAGGACTGTCAACTTCCCCAAGAACATGTTAAGGTAAATCAACATAGGAGTCTCCAAATTTGATTTAATAAAATTCTTAAAATAAAAAACTATGCGATATTTTTACATTTTATTTTTATTAATTTCTTCCCTTATTCATGCAACCGACTATCATGTTGGTCCAAATCAAGCATTAACAACAGTTTCTGAAGTGCCTTGGGCTACTTTAAATGCAGGTGACCGTGTATATATCCACTGGAGAACCACACCATATAAAGAAAAGTGGGTAATTAATAGACAAGGAACTCCTACAAATCGTATAGAAATTATTGGTGTAAGCGGATCACAAGGGCAACAACCGGTAATAGACGGTAATGGTGCAGTTACAGTGGTTGGTGTTAATTTTTGGAATGAAAAACGAGGCGTAATCAAGATAGGTGGCTCAAACACACCGGCAGATGGCTTACCAACTTACATTACCATAGAAAATCTTGAAATTAGATCAGGACGACCGGCATATCAATTTACTAATGATAGTAATCAAACGGAAACCTATGCAAATAATGCAGCTTCCATTTATATTGAAAAAGGAGCAAATATTATCATCAGAAACTGTACACTGCATGATTCCGGTAATGGTTTATTCATCGGTGCAAATGGAGGACAAACAGAAAATATATTAATAGAAAAAAACTATATTTATAATAATGGTATTGTTGGAAGAATTTATGAACATAATACTTATACCGCAGCCATTAATATTACCTATCAATATAATCGTTTTGGACCATTAAGAGCAGGTGCAAACGGTAACAATCTCAAAGACAGATCTGCAGGTCTAGTAGTTCGTAATAATTGGATTGAAGGAGGTAACAGACAATTAGATTTGGTAGATGCTGAAGATTCTCAGGTTTTAGTTAATCATCCTAACTACAAGACTACACACGTTTATGGTAATGTATTGATAGAACCGGATGGTGCCGGAAATTCTCAGATGGTTCATTATGGAGGAGATAGCGGAACCACAGCAGATTACCGAAAAGGGATTTTATATTTTTATAATAATACAGTAATTTCTACCCGAACAGGAAATACTACTTTGGTCAGATTGTCAACCAACGAAGAAACAGCACAAGTTTTTAATAATATCATATATACTTCAGCTTCCGGAAATCGTTTTGCCATGATAGGAGGTAACGGAACATTTAATATGTATCATAACTGGTTAAAAACAGGTTGGCGAGATTGTCATTGTACTCCAAGTGGTGTAGTCAATGATCAAGGCAACAACTTAACAGGTTCTGACCCGTTATTTGAGAATTTTACCAATCAGATTTTTAAATTACAAGATACATCTCCTCTCATAAATAAGGGAGATGTGATTTCTGCTGCTTTATTGCCTGATTACAATATATCTTTTGAATATGTCAAACATCAAGATTCAGAAACCAGACCTGTTTCCGGAAGTTTAGACATCGGAGCTTTTGAAAATACTTCCGTTTTATCAATCAATGATGAAGCTTTCAATAATTCCATTTCAATAATACCAAATCCTACTTCTAATACTTTAACAATTAATTTAAAAGATGATATATTAAAAAATATAATTATCTACAATGAATTAGGACAAAAAATTAAAGAAACAGCCTCAAATGAAGTAGATATTTCAAATCTACCTGATGGTATTTATTTTGTTAAAATTACTTCACAAAGTAGTAAAATAGCCACTAAAAAAATAATAAAATTATAGCTTAAAAAGGACTGATCCTAGTTCTAGCTTGAAATTTAACTTTTTATAAAACCAAGCTTTCATGCAACTTGAAAATTTCTTTAGATTCTATATTTAGATTAGGAGTTATCAACAGTAACCTTATGAAATTCAACAACCAAACTATAAAAAAACATGAACCTTTCAACGAAAAATTACAGCCTACTCCGTCCAGAAACTTCGGGATTCGGCAAATACAATAAAATAAATAGATTTATTAAAACAAGAATAGTAAAATCGTTAATTGTATTATCTTATTTCTTTTTTTTAAGTGTTATAAGTCTATTTGCACAAACAGGTCCAGCATCGCTACCTTTAATACAAATAGAAGACTTAGAATATCAGGGTGCATTTATTATACCTGGAGGCGATAATGGTGAGTCACGTGCTGACTATGCAG
>CAYXAZ010000144.1:0-5859 GCA_964463085.1 uncultured Flavobacteriaceae bacterium
ATATTCTGTTAATCGAAGTCATTGAAGACATGAAATGACCGCATTCTAATATCGGAGCCATCCCTTCTCCCCCCAGGGGAGAAGGCCAGGATGAGGGGGGATAACTAAAACCCCCTCTCCCCGGTGGGGAGAGGGATTAACAGAACAGCAGTGATATTTTATTGCTGATATTTGCATACATTTTATTTTACTCATATGCGCAATGCGCCAGCAGCAGGGGGACTTTAAATTCTGGAAATAAGCCCCATAAAAACAGCACAGATCTGTCACTAAAAAACTCCAAATGATTCACCCAAAGAGGAGAAACAGACCATGCCAGCAGAACTCACTGACAAGCAGATTAGCGAATTCCAACAGCGGCTCAAAGATCGTTATTATGAATTGCGCGAAGAAGTACGACAGGAATTATTAAAATCGGATAATGAACAATATATTGATCTGGCAACGCGTGTCCATGATATCGCCGAGGAATCCGTTGCCGATTTCCTGGTCGATCTAAACCTGGCCAATATTGATCGACACATTAATGAAATTCGAGAGATTGATGCGGCCCTGCTTCGTATCGCACGAGGCAATTACGGGATCTGTGTTGACTGTGGTGAAGCCATTGCAGAACAACGCCTGAAGGTCAATCCAACATCCTGTCGTTGTCGTAACTGTCAGGAAATCCATGAAAAACAGTTTGCCCAACCAGGACATGCAAGCCTCTAGTTTATTGGCCTGCAAATCCAGACAGACGTGGCATGGGAGTGGTTTATTCAGCGCTCATCCTGAGGCTTCTCGAAGAGTGAACAGGCTGACTCTCAATGGCAGGAAGAGTCTTGAGAATAAACCGCAAACATAAAAAAAGCCGCATAAGCGGCTGATTTTATTACCTAATCCAGATGAACCGGATAAGTCCCTTGACGAAATAATTTTCTGAAAAATGCACAGAAATTCATTTCTAAGGTACTAATTCTGGTAGGCGCGATTGGATTTGAACCAACGACCCCCACCATGTCAAGGTGGTGCTCTAACCAACTGAGCTACGCGCCTGTTGTCAATTTGAGCAGAAAGATACCTTATTCAGACAACAGATACAAGTGCTGATAACATGCTTTTTTTTGCTCTCTGTGCAGCAAGCTGCAAGCCATCAATCGCTGCTTCGCTTATATACGCACATAACACATTTCAGGTATCGCGGGCAATCTTTTAGGCTTCCATGCATAACAAGAGGAGCCGAAGCCCCCCTTGCAGTCTCCATTAAGATTATTGATGTTGTGCCGCCGCCCTTTCAGAACTTGTTACTCCAGGGGTGAGAAAATTAGGGATATAGAACTCCTTGTATTTTCTGATCATGCCCACTACCGACGTATCTGTCAGCTCATCAACCCGTCTGGGTGGATAACCCAGTTTGGCAAACGGAATGTAGGGCGCTTTTTCCTGGTGACAGTGATCGCACATGAGCGGCTTTTTATTTACTGCTTCATGAATAACCCGTTTCATTTGTGACTTTTGCTCGGGTCCCAGATGATCCTGCTCGGCAATATAACGATTGACAAAGGCCATATCCTTTTGGGTATGCAAGAACCTGAATTTGCCATTTACCATTTTTCCAGGGGCGATCTTCGCACCGTAGTTGCCATACATCGGATATTTCCTCATGCTCTCTGCGGTCTTGTAGGAATCTTCAATTTCCACAAGTGCCTTGGGATTAGGCACAACCTTGCCCGTCTTCTTGCTGTACCAACGAAATTTCCAGGCTGGTTTACCTTTTTCAGGTTGAATATGGCAGGTTTCACAAGCAAGGTAAAAGGCATGCATGTTCAGGAAGCTGCGTATTTCTTTGGAGTGATCATGCGGCACATTGCCATGACAGCGTACGCAAATACTGGCCTTGTCGGGCTTAACCGATATACCAATATTATGAAAACGGCCTTCAATATAGGGCTGGTCGATCACTCGATATCCAAGGTCGGTTTTTCTGGTCTGCGCCTGCTCCGCGATTAGCTTAACAAACATTTGTTCCTTGTCGGTGCCTGCATGTCCCATTTCCTTTAATGATTCTTCGGCTTTTTCCTTACCTTCGAAACCGAAGATCAGGGGATACATAAAAGATCCATACCAAACGGTAAAGGCCATAAGAAAAATCACATAAAACTTGAAAATAATTTTTTTAATCAGCTTTACCATTCGTATTCCTCCCCAGCAAAATGTTGAGGCTTAATTTCATCTTCCAGACCCTCTTCAATCATGATGCGAACATACTGGCCGTAATGTTCGTGAATCATTTCATCTTCGGTCAAATACCCCGTCAACCAGACCGTGGCCGCCGGAAATTTTTCTGGCGCATAATGTACGTTGTACCAATGCACAAAGAACAGAAACAGTACAGCCAGCAATGCCTCATCGGTGTGCATGATATAGGCGGCATTCATCAAATAACCCGGCATAATGTGAGAAAATTCATCTCGCCACCAAAGCACGACACCTGCCGGGCCGAGAATGGGAATACCCCAGTAGGGTGCAAAATAATCGAACTTTTCCCGCCAGGACATTCTTTCATGGCGTGGTGGACGCTGCTTAATATAAAAAAGATATTTCCATAAATGGATTATATCCATCAGATCTTTTTTATTCGGCACCATTTCCTGAGAAAAGAATTCCTTGATGGCATTGATAATCGTCAAACGATTTTCACGTTTTAACTTGCCGATATGGTTCTTGTAAAACAGCCCCATCCAGTAAATCGTATGATAGACGAACAATGCCAGTAAGATAGAACCGGCAGTATGATGAATCATGGGAGCCAACTCCGGCCCGCCAAGAAAACTGTACATAGGTTTGGCCCAGCTTTCGCCAGCATGGCGTAAAGGGAAGCCTGTCAGGGCCAGCGTAATAACACAGGAAAATAACACAACGTGCTGCACACGTTGATGCGCGGAAAAACGGTAAAACAGGCGCTTGCCATCCTGATAAACAATCGGATCATATTTAGACATAATTACACCTCACTCAATACTTGTTTATTTGGCTTTTGAGTCTTTGTTTTTTCTTTTGAAAAAACTAAAGCCGGGGAATAAACGCCGTAACAATTCCATGAAAATTAAGGTCAGGAAGAAATACAGCACTACAGCCATCAAAGCTTTGAAGCCAATCAGCATATAGAATTCCATAGGGTATTTTTTACGATCGTAGGTAACGTGTACCTTAAAGCTCGCGAGTTGTGCCGCTGCCTTGCTATGACATTCCTCGGTACGACAGGTCCGCTGTATATTGGTTTTATATACTGACGATGTCGGCACAGTCTGGGATTCGATCAGATGAATATTCTCGCCTTCGACTACGTGGCAGTCCAGACAGTCAGGCGTTCTTTCCGAACCCAGCTGAATCAGCTCACCGTGGAAAGTATGCTTGTAGGTTGTCACTACATCATCAAGATTATGCCGTTTCTGAAAAGCCTTGTCCTGATGGCATTTGGCACAGGCATTAATCGTCTCCAGAGGCGAACGGGATTTACGCAGACGTGTTGTAACATGCTCGTAAAAATCTTCCGCAAAATAACCCTTGGTGTGGCAGCTTCTGCAACGAGTGATACCACGTTTGGATACGCCGGGTCTAAGCTTGCCCTTATAAATTGAAAATGGGCGATAAAAAGGTTGATCGTGACAATCCTTGCACCCCGGATAATCTTCCTGATATTTTTTTGGCTTGCCGTTTTTGTCTATCGGGCTGTGTACGCTTTTTTTCAGTACCTTGGCCACCAGTTTATGTGAAAACTTTTCATTGGTGGATGGCTCAACCATGTGACATTCCTGCGTGCAGTCCACCTTTTTGGCTGGATCGTGAGGAATTTTATTGATATCGGTGTGGCAATCCTTGCATTTGTTTCGCCGATGGGGACCACTGTCAAACAGTTCCTGATTGATATAAAACAGGCGGAACTTTCCAGTCTTGTCAATCCTGCTCAAACCACGGAATTTGTGGCAAAGAACACAGTTCAGCTCATCACCCGCGTAACTAAAATCAGCAAATCCGTAAAACCCAATAATGGCAATAAGCAATTTTGCCAGTAAATGTTTATACATACCCACACTCCCGCTAACAACTATGTTTAGACAGGTACCCTGACCGCGTTTATTGTTATATCGACGATTCGTGTCAGAGATACATTGTATTCAGGTAAGTACAGGGGGATCTTTAAGCCAGAGACAGAATTGCTCGGCAATAGCGATATGCATATCAGAGTCGAGTCGGCATAAACTGACCAACTGCTCGTAGCTCTTTGTAAAGCGTGCGGGTAAAACGGAAACTACCTGCATACTATAATTTTGTATCATCTTCTCTACCCCATCATGTAAAGATTATGGGTACAGCTGGAAATAGGCTTTCCTCTTAGATGTAATATAAGCACATATTAAAGAATTGTAATATTGACATACATCAATATTATATCGCTTACGCATAGCCCGAAAGAGATAGGATAAACGGCATGATTTATTAGCAACCGGGTAATAATTTCTATGCATTTTTTCAGAAGACTACCTTGTCAAGCTGCTTATACTCCTGAAGAGAACTAAAAAAAGTCCGTTTCTTCAAGTTTAGAAGTAGTATAGGCTAAATTGGGGAGATGTTATTTTTTTGAAACCCAGTCAACCAGGGAATAGCCGATAGCGCAGACAGCGGACCAGAGACTGACAGCAATAAACCAGCCTAATGTATGCGCGGTGAGGCTTTGCCATTCCAGCCAGGCGGCCAAAAGGCTGCCTGAAAAAAACAGAAGGCTCCAGAAAAACCAGTTTTTCGAAAACCGGGTTTTTGAATCGTCTGGCACGCAGTCTGGTCCTTAAAGTAATTCCTGGAATATAAAGGCTAAACCCGGTATTCAGGGCAGCATATGGGGTTCGGCATCCTCACCCTCTTTTTTCACCGGAATCAGACTGCCGCTGGTAATATTCATGGCCAGTGCCATCGTGCTGGCGACATAAATTGAAGAGTAGGTACCCACAAAAATACCGATCATCAAGGCCAGAGAGAAGGAGTGAATCAGCTCTCCCCCAAAGAGGAACATCGCAACGATCACCAGCATAGTAGTAAAAGAAGTCATGATGGTTCTTGATAGAGTCTGGTTCAGAGATCGATTAACCACTTCGACAGGCGGAACCTTGCGCAACTTGCGAAAATTTTCACGAATACGATCAAACACCACGATGGTGTCATTAAGAGAGTAACCAATCACCGCCAGCACTGCCGCCAGCACTGTTAAGTCGAAATCCCACTGAAACAGGGCAAAACAGCCTAACGTGATAGTCACGTCATGCAATAATGCGATAATAGACCCCAGCGCAAAACGATATTCAAAACGCGCCATAACGTAGAGCAGGATACAGCCCAGCGCAATCAGCATCGCCAGGCCACCGTCATCGCGCAGTTCATCACCCACCTGAGGGCCGACAAATTCCTGCCGCCGCATTTTGGCTTCGTCACCGCCAATCCCGTTCAGTACCTTCAAAACCCGATCACCCAGCAAGGTGGCATCCTGGCCTTCCTGGGGTGCTATACGCACCAGTACATCTTTCGCGGTACCGAAATGCTGCACCACAGCATCTCTGAAACCCGCCTTTTCCAGGGCCGTGCGGATAGGAGGTAGTTCTACAGACTTCGAATAGCCCACCTCAATCAGGGTACCGCCGGTAAAATCCAGACCGAAACTCAGCCCCTTCATAGCCAGTGCGCCGATGGAAACGAGGACCATCAAAATGGAAACCGCTATCGCAATCTTGCGACCGCCCATGAAATCAATATGAGGTTCTTGTTTAAAAAATTGCATGAATCCTGTCCGCCAAATTTAGATAAAAGTCAGATTGAAAGTTTTTTAAT
>CAYXAZ010000145.1:0-5755 GCA_964463085.1 uncultured Flavobacteriaceae bacterium
AGTCATCAGTCATCAGTCATCAGTCATCAGTCATCAGTCATCAGTCATCAGTCATTAGTCATCCAACATATTTTACATACCTTTTTCTTTAAGCTGTGCTTCTCTTACTTTTTTAAACAAATTTGATGAGTAAACAAAGTCAGTTATAGCCTTATTATCAGTTCTAAATACACCATCACTGGTGCCTTCCCATTCTTTAACACCATCTTTTAAAAAGATAATTTTTTCACCTATTTCCATCACAGAATTCATATCATGAGAGTTAATTACGGTGATAATATTATATTCATTTGTAATTTCCTGTATTAAATTATCAATTACAATAGCTGTTTTTGGATCTAAGCCTGAATTCGGTTCGTCACAAAATAAATATTTTGGATTCATTACAATTGCTCTGGCAATAGCCACACGCTTTTGCATACCTCCCGAAAGTTCTGCAGGAAATTTATCATTTACATTTTCTAGGTTTACTCTTTGCAATACAAAGTTTACACGTTCTAACATTTCATTATATGGTTGATTGGTAAACATCTTAAGCGGAAACATTACATTTTCTTCAACACTTGAGGAATCAAATAAGGCACTGCCCTGAAATACCATTCCTATTTCTTTTCTTAAGTCTCGTTTTTCATCATCTGTCATTTCACCATAATGCCTGCCGTCATAACAAATATCTCCTTTTTCAGGAGTTAATAAACCTAACATACACTTTAAGAAAACAGTTTTACCAGAACCACTTTGTCCTATTACCAAACTAGTTTTCCCTTTTTCAAAGGTTGCATTAATACCTTTTAGTACAGGTGTTCCATCAAATTCTTTATATAAATCTGTTACTTCAATCATTTTCCTAAAAGCATTTGAGTTAGAATATAGTTTAGAACAATAATTACAATACTTGTCCAAACAACAGCTCTGGTACTTGCTTTACCAACTTCAATTGCACCACCTTTTACATAGTAACCATGATATGCTGGTATTGTTGCGATAACAAATGCAAAAATTGAAGTTTTAATTAATGAATAAGTAATATGAAAAGGTTCAAAATCAACTTTAATACCAGTTAAATAATCGGTAGAACTTACCAATCCTGTAATATTTCCTGCTACCCAACCACCAATAATACCTAAAGCAATACTTATAATTATTACAAAAGGATAAAAGAAAACATTCGCAATTATTTTGGGTAATACTAAATGATTTAATGAATTAATACCCATAACTTCTAAGGCATCAATTTGTTCAGTTACTCGCATAGTTCCTATACTTGAAGCGATATAAGAACCTACTTTCCCTGCTAAAATAATAGATATTAAGGTTGGCGAAAATTCAAGTATCAATGATTCTCTAGAAGCATACCCAATTAAATACCTTGGAGTTAACGGGCTTTCTAAATTTAATGCAGTCTGAATAACAACAACACCGCCTACAAAAAAAGATATAAAGGCAACAATACCTATTGAACTAATACCTAGATCTTCTACTTCTCTAAATATAAGTTCTCTAAAAACCGAACGCTTTTGCGGTCTTTTAAAAACTTGCTGTAACATTAAAAAATAATTACCGATATATTTAAAATAGCTTATCAAAATTTTGGCAGCAGTTATTTATATTAAATCTGAATATTAATATTCAAAAATATGATTTTAAAAGTAAAAAAGCTTTAATTTCGATATTAGTTTAAAAAGTTATTTTAATGAGAATTTTTTTTATATTTTCTATTCTGTTTGTATTTTTTGCCTCGTGCAATGCACAAATTAACCCAGTTAAAGAAGGGAAAACAATTATATTAAAGTCAATAAATCAAAAACCGAAACTAGTTATAGGTATAGTTGTAGATCAAATGAGGTACGATTATTTAACCAGATTTTACGACAAATATTCTGAGAATGGTTTTAAACGTTTAATGAATGATGGCTTTAGCTGTGAAAATGCACATTTTAATTATATCCCTACCTATACAGCTGTAGGACATGCTTCAATTTATACAGGTACAACTCCACAACATCACGGTATTATAGGTAATAGCTGGTATGATAAGTTTTTAAAAAAGTCAATTTATTGTGTTGATGATGATAATTACGAGACGGTTGGAGCAAAAAAAGGAGGAAAAAAATCACCTTATAGATTATTTTCAACTACTATTACGGATGAACTGTACTTGTCTCAAAACAAAAAAGGTAAGGTTATAGGAGTAAGTATTAAAGATCGTTCGGCAATATTTCCTGCCGGACATACTGCAAATGCAGCATATTGGTATCAAGGAAAAGATGACGGGAAGTTTATTACCAGTTCTTTTTATAAGGATACCTTACCAGATTGGGTAGTTGATTTTAATAATTCCGGTAAAATTTCCGGTTATTTAAACCAAACATGGAATACGCTGTATGATATTAATTTATATACCGAGAGCATTGAAGACAACAATACATTTGAAGGATTGTTTAAAGGAAAAAAAACTCCAACATTTCCATATAATTTATCAGAATTAAAAACAAACAATGGCAATTTTGATTTATTGAAAAGAGTACCTTATGGAAATACTATAGTTAAAGATTTTGCAGAAACTGCAATTATTGCAGAACAACTGGGACAAGATAATTTTACTGATTTTTTAACTATAAGTTTTTCGAGTACAGACTATATAGGTCATCAATTTGGAATTGACTCAAAAGAAATTGAAGATACATATTTACGATTAGATAAAGACTTAGCTTCTTTTTTTAATTTTTTAGATAAGAAGGTAGGTAAAGGTAATTATATTTTATTCTTAACTGCAGATCATGCCGCTGTACAAGTACCCTCATATTTGCAAAGCCTTAAAATACCAGCTGGATATTTTGATGAAAAAGAACTTAAAAAATTTGTAAACGAGATTACTTTAAATTATTTTAAATCAGATAGTTTAGTGGAAAATATTTCCAATTTTCAACTATTTTTAAATAAAAGGAAAATTAAAGAATTACACCTTGATACTTATAAAGTTGTTAAAACTATTGCTGATGAAATTATTAATTTTAATGGAGTTTATAAAGTGGTAACTGCTCAAACACTGCAAACTACAAACTTTACACGAGGTGTTTTGCGCTTGTTGCAAAATGGTTATAATCAAAAGCTATCTGGTGATATACTGATAGTTCCAAATCCGTCAACTATTGTATGGGAGGAACGTACCGGGACAACACATGGTTCGGGTTATAATTATGATACACATGTACCCTTATTATTTTATGGCAAAGGAATAAAAAAAGGGAAGTCTAAAAGATATATTCCTATCATAGATATTGCACCTACATTGGCTAATTTATTACAAATTAGCTTCCCCAATGCTAATACCGGAAAAATAATAGAAGAAGTATTAGAAGATTAGTGTTATAATTCTCTATTAGTATTTATAAACAATAGCATTGATATTCATACCGGCACCAACAGATGCCAACATGATAATATCACCTTTATTTAAATGATGATTTTCTAGTTTACCTTTAATTACCAAATCTAACAGAGTTGGTACTGTTGCCACAGAGCTATTACCTAACACACTGATACTCATAGGCATAATATATTCAGGAGTAGGTTCATTGTACAATTTAAAAAAACGTTTGATGATGGCTTCATCCATTTTTTCATTTGCTTGATGAATAAATATTTTTTTAAGATCTTTTATATCAATATTACTTTTATCTAAAGCGGTCTTCATAGCTAAAGGAACACTATTCAAAGCAAGTTCATAAATTTTTCTTCCATGCATTTTTATATAACGCACTTTTGAGTCGGTATTTGGTTTGTTAGATTTGCCATAAAACAAATAATAAGCTTCATCAAAAGTATGAGTAGCCGAGGCATGGCTTAAAATTCCTGAATTATCATTTGTAGTAGCTTCAATCACACAAGCACCGGCGCCATCAGAATATATCATTGAATCTCTATCATGCATGTCTAATACTCTCGATAGGGTTTCAGAACCAATTATTAGGCATTTTTTTGCAATTCCCGATTTAATAAAAGCATTGGCTTGAATGACCCCTTCTATCCATCCGGGACAACCGAAAATAATATCATAAGCAACACAATTGGGGTTTTTAATTTTTAAACCATGTTTAACTCTTGAAGCTAAACTTGGTAGAATATCAGTTTGGATAGTTCCTTTTTTAATGTCTCCAAAGTTTTGTGCTAAAATGATATAATCTAAATCTTCTGAATTAATACCAGCATCTTCAATGGCCTTTTGAGCTGCTATAGTTGCCATAGTTGAAGAATCTAGATCATCAGTTGCATAACGCCTTTCTTCAATACCGGTAATGGCTTTAAATTTTTCAATAATTACTTCATTAGAAGCTTCAAAAGGCTCATTTTTATCATTATAAAAACGCTCTTTAATAAAATCTTTATTTGTTTTTATTACTGTTGGTATATAACTACCGATTCCTGTAATTACTGAATTCATATTGTGTATGGTGAGTTAGATTTGCGAAGATATATCTTTTTAAACAATTTAAAAGAAGGCTATTATTATAGTTTAGGTATTTATTGATTTTTTGACTATTTAATAATTATGAATGACCATTTTTAAGAATTTATCATCTTTATTTCCATAACTGTTGCTATAGATAAGGCGCTGGTTTTTGCCATTTCAGCTTTTTCTCCTTTAAAATTTTCATTTACAGATGCATTAAAATGATGTAACCAAGTTTTAAAATGTTCTTTCTTAAAAGGTTTTGTTTTGTTTAATGTAAGGTGAGGTTGCATAGCATTTTTTTGATAAGTTGTATCATTAAAAAGTATACCGTTCCAAAAATCTGTAATGGTTTCTAAATGCTGTTTTAAATGATTTTGTCGGATAATATCTTCAAAAAAATGTTTTACCAATTTATCTTCTAATAATTTAATGTAAAACTCTTTCATTATCAAAAGAATATCTTCTCTATTTTGAATGTCATTTTGCATTTAGAGAAAAGATTTATCAAAACCGAGAGGTAGCAGGTCTTTTAATGAATCTACTTTAATAATTTTTCCTGACTCTCCCATAAAAAAAATTTCTATAGAGATATTTTGATTTACTTCGTATTCAGAAATTGCTTGTCTACACGCACCACAAGGGGCAACAGGTTGTATAATTTCTTTAAGGGAAGAACTGGCAGATATTGCTAGTTTCAAAATAGAAACTCTTGGGTATTTTGAACCAGCACTATATATAGCAACACGTTCTGCACACATACCAGACGGATAAGCCGCGTTTTCTTGATTACTACCAACAACTATTTTACCATTAGCAAGTAAAATTGCTGCACCAACACTGAAATTAGAATAGGGGGCATAAGCTTGTTTTCTAGATTTTATAGCTAAGTTCATTAATTCTTGATCTTTTACATCTAGTTCAGAAATAGAATCAAATAATATATAATCGGTAATCAATTGCAATTTTTGCATCTATGAAATATTAGGGTTTCAGATGTTCATCTACTTTTAAGAGCATAAAAAAACAACCATTTTATGCTAAATTACTAAAATGATTGTTTATTTATAGTTTTTGATTTTATAAAATTTTAAAAATCCTCATATATATCACCAAAATTAAAGATTAGAGAAAAACGTAATGTATTTTCTAACGGATTATTAATATCAGTTGAATTTATAAGGTATGACATATCTAATCTGGTACTTTTAAAACTAAAGCCAGCACCTAAGGTAAAAAATTTACGTGCTCCTTTTAAATCACTTTCATTAAAATAACCGGCTCTAAAAGCAAATGTTTGAT
>CAYXAZ010000146.1:0-5461 GCA_964463085.1 uncultured Flavobacteriaceae bacterium
GCCTTTTTAAAGAAAAAAATAACTTTCGCCAAAACTCCCGAAAACCTAAATGGTTAGGGTATACACGCAGCTTCTTAGAGGTGTCCTAAACTTATAAACCATGCTTTTCATTATAAGCAACCAATAAATTTACCATTTTGCTATAGCTTTGCATTCCGTCTTTTTGTTGATTTGCCTTTAAGTAATTATCATAAAATAATTTAAAGAAGGGTTCTGCAGCATTTTGATATGCTTGCCAGAATTCTTGAGATTCTTTAATGTTTTTTAGAATGCCTACTGGTATTTTTTTAATAATCTCTTTTGACGCTAATGAGTCTCTGAAATGGACGGCAGAAACAGAATATCTTAAAGCTGTTATATAAGCGGAATAGTTAAAATTTTTATCTTCACTCTTTGTAGCAGCTAAAAAACCAATAAAATTAGCTTCGCTTTCTGAAGCTATACCTAATTGATGGGCAACTTCATGACTGGAAATCATTGGCAGACTAACCTTTGGTACTAAATAGTCTACTTGTGCTTCACCTGAAAGTGGATTATAATATCCTGAAAACCCCATATAGGTGAGTGGCAGACTAAAGAGTGATTTTTTTAATGATACTTTTTTATAGGTATATTCAGGATATTCTTTTGATAGAGCTTCATAACCCAACACAGTTTTTGTGATAATTTCATTTCTAGAATACGGAATATCAACTTTTAAAGTATCATTAGATACCAGTTGTAAATGTGTTTGTTTTAATTTATTTAATAAGTTATGGGTCAGGTTGGTTAATTCTTCTAAAGTGTATTCTTTTTGTTCTAGTTCAAGTGTTTTGAACAATGAATTTCTATGATAATTCATTCCCCATAATAAGTGAAATAAAAAATAGAAAACTGATAGATAGGCACCAAATTTGAATAGATGCTGTTTAGCATCTCTACCTTTGTTTTTGATAAATTTATAGATAGAGATCAGAAGTATTAATCCTAAAAGAAAGTAATAAATATCTCCTATAGAAAATGGGAGCCATCCAAAAATGCTTCTGAATAATTTAGAAATGAAGGGATATATTCCATTAGAATAATAATGTTCAATAAAATTTGGAAAATAGGATACTAACTTCACTAAAAGTAATTGTATAACTAATAAGAGGGTAAGTATTTGATAGACGGTTAGTTTCTTCATTGCTCAAAAATAATAAAAATAATATTTTAAAAATACTCTTTATAACTTATTAACAAAATTATTGCTTATTAACAATTTGTGTACAAATTTAATTGTAACTTATAAGTTGATTTTTGGTTTAAAAAATTACATTTGCTGAATGAATAAACTCCAGCCCCTACATACAAAAAACACTAAAAAAGGCACTATAATTAATCTTGAAAAAGGAAAATTACCTCCACAAGCTGTTGATTTAGAGGAAGCTGTGCTTGGAGCGATGATGATTGATAAAAAAGGGGTTGATGATGTTATTGATATTTTACATTCAGAAACTTTTTACAAACAAGCACATCAATATATTTTTGATGCCATGTTTACCTTATTTAATGAATCTGAACCTATTGATTTATTGACAGTATCTAATCAGCTTCGAAAGGACAGTAAATTAGAGAGTGTTGGTGGCGATTTTTATTTGGTAAATCTGACTCAAAAAGTTTCTTCGTCTGCACATATTGAATTTCATGCACGTATTATTCTACAAAAATATATCCAACGTAGATTGATCAGTATTTCTTCAGAGATTATTGATGAAGCCTATGATGAAACAACAGACGTATTTGATCTATTAGATTCAGCTGAGACTAAATTATTTGATGTAACCCAAGGCAATCTTAAAAAAAGTTCTGAAGCTGCAGAAGGATTGGTATCACAGGCACTTAAGAAAATAGAAGAAATTGCCGGTAAAGAAGGAATGAGTGGTGTACCTTCAGGTTTTACAAAGTTAGACGCACTAACTTCCGGATGGCAGCCTTCAGATCTAGTGATTATTGCAGCAAGACCTGGTATGGGTAAAACGGCCTTTGTAATGTCTATGGCAAAAAATATGTCTATAGATTTTGATATACCCGTAGCCATATTTTCATTAGAGATGTCTTCAGTACAATTGATAACTAGAATGATCTCAAGTGAAACGGGAATTCCTTCAGGAAAGCTAAGAAAAGGAGATCTACAACCCCATGAATGGGAACAATTAAATATAAAAGTTAAAAATCTATCAAAAGCACCAATTTTTATAGATGATACACCTTCTTTATCTATTTTTGATCTGCGTGCTAAAGCAAGGCGTTTAGCTTCGCAACATGGTGTTAAAATAATTGTGATAGATTATTTACAATTAATGACAGCAGGAACCAACACTAAAGGTACAGGAAATAGAGAACAAGAAATTTCTATGATCTCACGTAACTTAAAAGCATTGGCAAAAGAATTGAATATACCGGTTATTGCATTATCACAATTATCCCGTGCTGTAGAAACCAGAGGAGGCAGTAAACGTCCGTTATTATCAGATCTACGTGAGTCTGGAGCTATTGAGCAAGATGCAGATATTGTATCGTTTATTTATAGACCTGAATATTATGGGCAAACCGAGTGGGATGATGAAGAACGTACACCTTGTGAAGGGCAAGGAGAATTTATTGTTGCAAAACATCGTAATGGAGGGTTAGAAAATATCAGACTTAAATTTACAGGTCATTTAGCACAGTTCTCAGATCTAGAAGAAGCCTTCGCTACAGAATTCCAATCTAAAATGAATGATTTTATTACGCCTAACCTTCCCTCAGCAGAAGAAGCTTTTGGTGATGATACTGATGATAATAATGGAGATGTGCCTTTTTAGAGAGTCTTGTTGTTGCTTTCTAAAGTAATTACAATATTTCCTGTTTTTAACATGAACTCATTTAAACTTGAGTGCAAAGTGTATGATTAGCGACTCACTTTTTTATTTCAAAAGTTATAGATGCCGAATTGGATATGTAATCCGAATCTTTTTCTGAATTTTTTAGGGTATTAACAGTACGAAAATACCAATGTCCTGTATTTGTTATCGTTATTTTTACAATACCTTCACTATTTGTCAACACCTTAAAGGCATCAAGTAGTGTACCATCTTTTGCATGACCATGCTGGTTATTATAACTGGCATATACCATTTCACCAGATACAGGTTTTCCTTGAATCAAAAGTTTCATAGAAAATTCATCTCCAACTTTTAGCGCATAAGGATTGGTCATTGGAATAAATTCAATCGGATACCCCAATACAGTAGTAAAATCATCAGACAGTTTGTTTCCAACCTGAAAAATAGCTTTCACATGTTTAGAATATTTTTTTTTGACAGGTTTTGAATCTTCACCAGATGTTTTACGTGCTGCTATCACATGTAATAGACCTTCGTATTTCATATTATCTGCAAAACTTTGAGCTGTAAACTGGTTTATTCTAGGTAAAGTGGAAACTCCGAGAACGCCCGTACCTTCTTTTCCTGTTCTGATCTTTAAAATAGTTCGGTTATTATCTTCAAACCATAAACTTTTTTCCGGATGAACAATTTTTTCTCCGGGATTGATCAAAGACACATCCGTCATTCGGTTTCGTGCTAACACAGCTTCACTTTTATCAAAAGTTCCATTATACAAATAAATTAAAGTCTCAGTTTCAGGTTTCAGGTAAAAACTTTCAAGTTTTATAAATAGATCATGAGAACTAAGTACAACTAAACTAATAAAAGCAATTAACGGCAATAATTTTTTTTGTTTCATGTGTTTATAATATTTAATAATTCGATCATCCCGATAGCTATCGGGACAGTTTGCTCCCGAAGCGTCGGGATTAGCATGCTCGTTTCATAAGTACAAACTTTTAAAGGTTGATTATGTAATATATTTTAAATTTATGCCTTCGTTTGCACTATTTCAACTATTCTTATAAACTATGTTCCCAGCTAGCTTTACGGTTATTTCTTTCGATTGTAAAGTCATACAATTTCTGTTGCTTTCTCTATTATCAATTCCCAAGCCTTTTCAATGTGACTTTGCTCTACATTCGTTTGTCCGATAGCCATTCTCAATGTATAAATTTCATTAACTTTTGTATGTGTAAGGTAAATTATACCCGTAGCATTTAATTTATGTAATAGCTCTTCATTTAACCTATTTAGTTTTTTAATATCACTCAACTCTTGAGGTTTGAAGTAAAAACACACTAAGTTAATATTGCGTGGTACTATGAGTTTAAATTCCGAAGATTTTATTATTTCATTTTCAAACCACTTTGCCAATTCTATATGATGTCTAAGTTTGTTTTGCAAGCCTTCCAATCCATAATAACGCATTACAAACCAGAGTTTTAATGAACGAAAACGTCTGCCTAAAGGAACGCCCCAATCACAATGGTTATTAACCATACCATCTGTACTTGTTTTGAGGTATTCAGGTAAAATTTCAAAAGTATTAACCAATGCATTTTTATCTTTTACAAAGTATACCGAACAATCAAAATTTGTAAACAGCCATTTGTGTGGGTTAAATACGAAGCTATCTGCTTTTTCTATTCCTTTAATTAAATGCTGATATTCAGGTATTAATAGAACTGAACCTGCATAAGCTGCATCTACATGCAACCATATCTTGAATTTTTCAGCAATTTCAGCAATCTCATTTAATGGATCAATAGCCGTGGTGCCTGTAGTTCCAATAGCAGCAATTATGCAAAGTGGTTGGTAGCCATTGTTTATATCTTGTTCAATAGCTTGGCGCAATAGATCAGGTCGTAATCTTAAAATTTCATCGGTTGGAATTTTTACTACATTCTCTTTCCCAATACCTGCTATTTTTGCTCCTTTTTCAATTGATGAATGAGTTTCCTCAGAGCAATAGACACGAAACTTTGTAAATCCATCAAAACCAGCCTGATTTATTTTGTAAGTAGATTTTTGTTCCCTTGCAGTTAAAATAGAAGCTAAGGTTGCCGATGAAGCCGAATCCTGAATTACTCCAGTCCAGTTATGTGGAATTCCTATTGCTTTTTTAAACCATTCCATCATTTTTTCTTCCAATTCAGTAGATGCAGGAGAGGTATCCCATTTCATTCCCTGTACGCCGAGCGTAGCGGTTAGCATTTCAGCTAATATGGACGGGGGGCTTGTATTAGCCGGGAAATAAGCGAAAAAATTTGGACTTTGCCAATGCGTAATTCCCGGTATAATAATTTTTTTAAAATCATTGAAAATGGTTTCAATATCTTCTCCTTGATATGGAATATTATCTCCAATTTGATTATATATTTCTTTTGGTAATACCTGAGATTTTACTGGGTAATCTTCGACATTATCCATATAATCCGCCATCCAATCAACAAATTGATAAGCATATTTGCGAAACTCTTTTGATTTTAAATTCATGTTAAAATTGTCCTTTTTGTAATGTTCGTTAAGATACATAGTTTACACAAGTTAAAGATTAGACTTTACACTAA
>CAYXAZ010000147.1:0-5244 GCA_964463085.1 uncultured Flavobacteriaceae bacterium
TAAACTCACTGATAGGATTTGTATTATTAGGTGCCATTATGATGTGGTATTTTTATACCAATCAACCAACACCTGAAGAACTTGCCAAACAAAGAACCGAACAGATTCAAGATTCTATACAGAAAGTACAAGAGCAACTCCAAAAAAATACTGTAAAACAAGATACTGCTATAACTGCAATAAATCCTACGGATTCAGTTGCTTTAGCAAACACTCAGAATGAGTTAGGTGTTTTTGCTTACAGTGCAACGCTTCCTTCGGCAAAAACTAATGAAACCGTCATAGAAAACGACTTGTTAAAAATAAAAGTTGCTAATAAAGGGGGACAAATTACTGAAGTAGAATTAAAGAACTTTAAAACACACGATTCACTACCATTATATTTAGTAAAAGCCAACAATGCTTCATTTAATATAAATTTTGGTACTACAGATAATAGAATTTTAAATACCAAAGACTTGTTTTTTGAACCTACGCTTAGCAAAAGTGGTGACAATCAAGTACTTTCTATGAAATTAAAAGTGGCTAACGATCGATATTTAGAGTATCGTTATGAAATTAAGCCTGATGACTATATGTTAGATTTTGCGATCAAGTCGCAGGGAATGGACAGGGCAATCAATACTTCTCAAAAATTAAATTTAGACTGGAATTTAAAAGCTTATCGACAAGAAAAAAGTTTGAGTACAGAAAATATGTACACAGAATTTTACTTCAAAAGTGAAGATGATGTAAGTTACCTGTCGCAAGATGATGATGAGACTGAAAAAGATGTCGATTGGGTTGCCTTTAAACAACATTTCTTCTCTTCAATTTTAATGACCGACACACCTTTTACTTCAGCAAATATTATATCAAAGAATTTAGTTGAAGATGAAGACATAGATACTGTATATACAAAACAATTTACGATAAAGGCTCCTTTAGAAATGAAAAGTGGTGAGTTGAATTATGTGATGAATATGTATTTTGGGCCTACCGATTATAAAACATTAAAAGCTTATAAAGGTACTGATCTTAATGAGGTTGCTGATCTAGGCTGGGGAATTTTCGGTTGGATCAACAGGCTTATTTTTGTTCCGGTATTTAGCTTTTTAAGTTCTTTTATAGGCAACTATGGATTGATCATTATTTTATTGACCATTGTTGTTAGAATCATAATGTCTCCCGTAGTATATAAATCGTACTTGTCAAGTGCCAAAATGAAGGTATTACGACCAGAAATGCAAGCCATTAATGAAAAATATAAGGGTAAAGAAAATGCCATGAAGCGTCAACAAGAAACAATGGCATTACAGCGTAAAGCAGGCGTTAGTCCGTTGTCAGGATGTATTCCTGCTTTGATACAAATGCCGGTATTCTTTGCCTTATTTCGGTTTTTCCCTTCTAATATAGAATTGCGTCAAAAAGGATTTTTATGGGCAAATGACCTATCTTCTTATGATGCTATTGCAAAATTGCCTTTTAAGATTCCTTTTTATGGTGATCATGTTAGTTTGTTCCCAATATTGGCATCTGTGGCAATTTTCTTTTATATGCGAATGACACAGAGTCAGCAAATGAATATGCAACAACCTACACAAGAGGGAATGCCGGACATGGGCAAAATGATGAAAATGATGATGTATTTTTCACCAATCATGATGTTGTTTTTCTTTAATAATTATGCCAGTAGCTTGAGTTTATATTATTTTGTTTCTAATTTATTGACCATTGCTATTATGCTGGTAATTAAGCATTATATTTTAGATGAAGATAAAATACATGCTCAGATCCAAGAAAATAAAGAAAAACCTGAGAAAAAGAAAAGTAAATTCAGACAACGTTTAGATAATGCTATGAAGCAAGCGCAAGAACAACAAGCACAACAAAAAAAGAAAAAATAATCATTTATAAAACCGAAGTTAAGCTTCGGTTTTTTTATGCTATAAGTTGGCTTGACTTTCTCATAAAAAACAGCTAACTTCGTTTATCCGTGCTGAACTTGTTTCAGTATCAATCGATATAGTTTATTAAAACAAAACCATATCATAACGTTGGCAACAAGCTGAAACAACATCCAAACTTCAAATCTAATTTTGGGTGACTGTTTTTCCTTTCGTTTCACCTAAATAAATTCCCCAATTAGTAATAGATTCAATTACAGGTAAAAGAGTTTTACCAAAATAACTTAATTCATATTGCACTCGAATTGGAGGTTTTTTTCCATAAACTTTGCGAGTAATCAAACCATCTTTTACAAATGATTTTAATTGTAAACTCAACATTTTTTCAGTAATATCAGGCATTAATTTTTTCAATTCAGAAAAACGAATACTTCCATTTCTTAAATACCAAAGTATAATACATTTCCATTTACCACCAATAAATCGCATTGTAATACCTGTACCACAATGAAACGTTTCATTTTTTAATTGATAAACTTTTTGTTTCCCATCTACTATCATACTATTATTTTTTAACCTGTCAAAAAAGACAGTTATTGTGAGACAAAGATAATATAATTATGTTTGTACCTGTTAAAAGTATAGTTTAAATTATGAACTCAAGTATAATAAATATTATAGGATATTTGGCATTAGGCATAAATCTGTATTCTATGTCAACAAAAGGAGAATATAAATTACGTTTAATTTCATTAATCGCTAACTCAATATATGTAATATATGGTGTTCTGCTTGGTGCTTACCCAATAATTGTAGGAGGAACAATAGCAGTTCTATTACATACATTTAGATTGAGCAAATTAAAAAAAAGAGAAAAATATGATTGAAATAAGAATTGCAAACCAGATAGATGCCAAATATATTGCATTATTAGGCAGAATTACATTTACAGAAACATTTGGACACCTATTTAATGATAATAATGATTTACTTCTTTATTTAGATAAAACATTTTCAGTAAATAAAATAAAAAGTGGATTAGATAAAAAGAATAATGTTTTTCTTATTGCTTTTTATAAAGAACTTCCCGTTGGATTTGCGAAACTTAAATTTAACTCAAAATCTGAATTCATAGAAGAAGATAAGATTTGTCAATTACAAAAAATATACGTTTTAAAAGATTTTTTGTCAAAAAAGATTGGTTTTATGTTACAGAAAGAATTACTAAAAATAACCATTAAAAATGGTAATCTTAAAATTTGGTTATCCGTTTTAGAAAGTAATGAAAGAGCCATAAAATTTTATAATAAATCAGGTTTCGTAGAAGTAGGAAAACACATTTTTCAAAATAGGAATAGAAAAATTCAAATTTGTTGCAATGTCAAAAAAATTGAAAAAAAATTAGATTTAAAGTATAAAAAAATTATAATGATTATAAAAAATTTAAAATATATTCCTTTTACAAATATTATGGATTGTTTCCATCAATGCTTTGAAAATTATTTTGTTCCGTTTCCAAAAGAAAACTATTTATGGGAAATACGATGGAAAAATGCGAAAGTAGATTATAGCCTTTCATACGGAATGTTTGAAAACGAAAAATTAATGGGTTTTATTATAAATGCAATAGATTATAGAAACGGAAAACTTATTGCTTTCAATACTGGTACTGGTATTCTTCCTGAATATCGAGGCAAGAGAATTGTAAAATCAATTTATGATTATGCTTTAAAAGATTTAAAGAAAATAAAGTAGCGATAAAAGCATACCAGAATATTGGTTTTAGAACAATCAGAAACTATAAGTGTTACTCTGGTGAAATTCAATTAAAAAGTAATGAAATTATCAAATTGGTAGAAATTGGCTTTAAAGAATATAACATATTACAATTGCCCAATCAGGAGTTATATTCTTGGGATAATCATAAGAATGTGATACAAAATATACTTTAAGGTGTTAAACAATAATGTAGTAACATCTTGCTTTGCCATAAATTCTGAAAATGATTATGTATCTCAATTCGATTGTTTAAAGGATAATGGTTATCAACATTTATTCGAAGGAATTTCACAATTATCAAAAAAAATAAAAATAAATAATGTTGATGAGCGATTGAGCAATAAAGTTAAATTTCTTGAGAATATTGGCCTAAAAAATACAGTAAATCAATTTGAAATGGAGTTACCAATTAATGATGCTTTGGTCTAAAGATTTATTGTATCATTTTGATAATAAAAAAACAAAACTTCTTCTGAAAAGCAATCAATTTTTCATCAAGAAAACGGCATAGAACAAAGTAAAAAAATAATAGCGGTTTTAGTGATAATTTCAAAGTTTGTATCTTTGACAAAGTTTAGTTCTAAATTGAAAGGTAAGTACCTTGGAATCCGCTACTACGCATATCCAAATCGTTGGCAACAAGCAAGAAATAACACCCTGAATTCGAAACTGAAATAGAAAACAATCTTCCTTTTAAATGAATAAATTAAATTCGTCGATTAAACATCATATAATTATAGGAATACTCTTAAGTGTTTGGATTTTTCTTTTTGCTTTTATTATAAGACCATTTGATGATGGTACATTAAACTTTAAAGTATGGCTTTTAATGAGTACAGGATTCAGTTTAAGTGCATTCTTAGCCTATATAATTCTTGCTTTAATCCAAAAAAGAATTTATCAAAAATCTTTAAAGTGGAATCTTGGTTTTGAAATCATAAGTCTTCTTTTTTTTACAGTAATCTATTTATTGTTTACTTATTTATACTATAGAAGTTCTATTATTAACGGTGGATATACTTTTTACGAGTTCTTTTCTATAATATTCATTAAGGTAATCTTGATTATAATTCCTGTAATTGTTCTTGCTCGGAGATATATAATAAAATTAATTCCAATAAAAGAAGATTATATTATTATAAAAGGTGTAAATAAATTAGATGTTTTAAAGATTAAAAAGCGAGATTTGGTTTGTGTTTCTAATTCACAAAATTATGTAGAGATTTTTTATATAGATAATGAGAAACTCAAAACGAAATTAATTCGTTCTTCGCTTAAAAAAATTAATTCTGATTTTGACTTTTTAACACGAGTACATCGTTCGCATTTAATAAATCTATCACATTTTAAGTCTTGGAAAAACCAAAATACAATATCACTCACACAAATTGAAATCCCTATTTCAAAAAATTATAAAGAAAACATAACATCCTTATAATTTTCATACCAAAAACTGGAGACTTCTTACCTACTTATTTTAGGCTGTATTATTTACGCTAATTCTATACCTAAAACCACATACTTTTTACCTAACTACTAAAAAAATTATAGTCTATGGTCGTTATGAACATAACTTTGC
>CAYXAZ010000148.1:0-5139 GCA_964463085.1 uncultured Flavobacteriaceae bacterium
GCTACGGAGAACGTAAAAGTAGAGCAAAAGCACGAATGAAATTCCTAGTTAAAGATATTGGTGTGGCAGCTTTTAAAGAGTTAGTTGAAGCAGAACAGAATGCCATAGAATTTAAATCAGTACCAATTTTAGTAGATAAATATCAAGCTTCAATACCGGTAACAGTCAAAGTTCCCAGAGTTATTATTAAAGATAAAAAAGCCTTTGATATATGGAGATCTACCAATGTGATTCCCCAAAAACAAAAAGGATATGTTGCCATTGGTATTAAGGTGTTGTTAGGAGATTTTTATACAGATAAAGCAAGATTATTAGCAAATTTAGTTGAAAAATATGCGGCAGGAGAAATTAGATTATCCTTACGTCAGAATATATTAATACCTTTTGTAAAAGAGGAGCTGTTAACGTTTTTCTATACAGAACTTGAGAAAATAGATTTTGTTGAAGCAGGATATAATAAGGCGGTTGACATAACAGCTTGCCCAGGAACTGATACTTGTAATTTAGGAATAGCAAGTAGTACAGGCATTGCTAAAGAACTAGAACGTGTTATTAAAACCGAGTATCCTCAATATTTAGAGAATAAAGATTTGGTTATAAAGATTAGTGGTTGTATGAATGCTTGTGGTCAACATAACATGGCAAATATTGGATTTCAAGGAATGTCTATTCGTACACCGGAGAACTTTGTAGTTCCTGCTGTACAAGTATTGTTAGGTGGAGGTAATTTAGGAAATGGCAAGGGTCATTTTGCAGATAAAGTAGTTAAAGTACCAAGTAAAAGAGGACCGGAAGCCTTACGTCGTATTTTAAATGATTATGAAGCTAATGCAGAAGGTAAAACGTTTTTAAATTATTATCTCGCTCAAGGCGAAATGTATTTTTATAAGTTGTTAACTGATCTTTCTGATATAACTAGTCTTAGCCAAGATGATTTTATTGATTGGGGAGAAGCAGAAAAATATAAAAAAGAAATTGGTATTGGTGAGTGTGCAGGTGTTGTGATTGATTTAATTGCAACATTGTTTTTAGAAAGTGAAGAGAGAATTGAAAATGCCAAAGTATCTTTTGATAATGAAGTGTATTCAGACTCTATTTATCATGCCTATAGTTCTTTGGTTAATTCAGCTAAAGCTATGTTATTATCGGAAAATAAACAAACAAATACACAGGCCGGAATTATCAAACAATTTGATGAAGTATTTGTTTCTAGCAAGAAAATAGTTTTAGGAACTCCTTTTTCAGAATTGATATATCAAATCAAAGTACATGCTCCAACAAGAGAGTTTGCTATAAATTATATTACAAGTGCAACACATTTTTTGGGTAAAGTTAAGACGTATAGAGCGATTGAATTGGAAAATAACTCAGTAATTAATAGAAGATGATTAATCCTAAATTAACAATCGTTGGGGCAGGACCTGGCGATCCGGATCTAATAACGCTAAAAGCGATCAAAGCAATTGAGTCTGCTAATGTTATTCTATATGATGCGCTGATAAATATTGATTTACTTAAATATGCTTCATCTGAGGCAGAAACTATTTTTGTAGGTAAACGTAAAGGTTGTTATTTATATCAACAAGAACAAATTAACGAACTCATTGTTAGTAGAGCAAAAAGTAATGGACATGTTGTCCGATTGAAAGGGGGAGATCCATTTGTTTTTGGTCGTGGTTCGGAAGAAATAGATTATGTTCAACAGTTTGGTATAAAAACACAAATGGTTCCTGGTATATCTTCTGCTTTAGCTGTCCCGGCATATCAAGGTATTCCTTTAACAAAACGAGGAGTTTCTGAAAGTTTTTGGGTCATAACAGGTACAACAAAATCACATAAATTGTCACAAGATGTGGTATTGGCAGCAAAATCTACAGCAACTGTTATTATTTTAATGGGTATGGGAAAGTTAGATGAGATAGTGAATGTTTTTTTAAGAGAAAATAAACAAGATACCCCTGTTGCAATTATCCAAAATGGTACTACAGAAAACGAAAAATTTGGAGTAGGCATGATAAAAACAATTAGTCAAATAGTAGCGGAAAAACAATTGTCATCTCCTGCAATTATTGTGATCGGAGAAGTTGTAAAAGAGCGAGTAAGATTAGATTCAGTTTGCGAGGCAATTATTCACAAAACGATAAGTGTTTAGGGTTAAAAATGGAAAGAAATAATTTATATCCAATTTTTTTAAAAGCTAAAAATCTCAATATACTTATTGTTGGAGGAGGGAACGTAGCTGAAGAAAAACTAAGATTTTTACTGAAGTCGAGTCCTGATGCAAACGTAGAACTTGTGGCGTTAAAATTTACAAAAGCTATTAAAATTTTAATCAAAAAGTATAAAGTTGAACTAACCGGCGATAGATATCATTTAGACTATTTAGGTGATAAACATATTGTTATTGTCGCTACAAATTCGAAAGAGACAAATGTCAAGATCTATAACGATTGTAAAAAGAGAAATTTATTAGTTAATGTAGCCGATAATCCTGAATATTGTGATTTTTACTTAGGTGGAATTGTAACTAAAGGTAATGTAAAGATTGCCATTTCTACCAATGGTAAATCTCCAACAATGGCTAAGAGGTTACGCCAGTTTTTTGAAGAAGTTCTCCCGGAAGACATTAATGAGTTAGTAGAGAATTTGAATAGTTATAGAAAAAAATTAAAAGATGATTTCTCTTCAAAAGTCAAAACATTGAACAACCTCACGAAAGGATTAATAAAATAGATAAAGCATATAATTACTATCAAAAAAGAGCTAGAAAAATTAGAATAAAGTTGAATTCTAAATCTTTAGTACTCTTTTTATTGTTTTATATCGAAAAATTCTCTTTTTTTGTACCATCAATAGTTCATTAATGTATTGAATGTTATCAAGAAAGGTTGAGGGATTAGACCCTGTGAGACCTTGGCAACCCTTTATTCGTAAAGAAGGTGCTACATTCTACCTTTGTTATGTCCCGATAGCTATCGGGATTATTTCAGTAACTTTTAGATTCAATCTAAAAGTTAAAAAGGATAGATAGCGATGAGTTTTTAAAGTCTCCTCTTATTTCTTGTTAGCATATATTTTTTGAATTTACATTTAAGTACAAATTGTACATTATTAGTTGTTTTTATGTTTGTCATTTCTGCGTCCGCGTGCCGCAGAAACTTTAGCGCAAGCGCAAGGGAATCCATAATAGAAATAATTTGACGTATAAGTTTTGACATTTGAACCCTAATGTAAAAATGAAATTTAAACTAATGAGCTTAATTAATGATAAGTAAGTATGAGTATTATTAAACAAGAATTAGAAAAACGAATATTGGTATTAGATGGTGCTATGGGTACTATGCTACAGCAATACAATTTTTCAGAAGAAGATTTTAGAGGTGAACGATTTAGAGATTTCCCCATATCCTTAAAAGGAAATAATGACTTGTTATCTATAACACAACCAAAAGCATTAAAAGAGATCCATGCAAAATATTTAGAAGTTGGTGCTGATATTATTGCGACCAATACATTTTCTGGTACAACCATTGCCATGGCAGATTATGAGTTAGAAGGTTTGGTATATGAAATGAATTTTGAGTCAGCTAAAATAGCAAAAGAAGTTGCAGACGAATTTACAGACAAAGAACCCCATAAACCAAGATTTGTAGCAGGTTCTATAGGACCAACTAATAGAACGGCAAGTATGTCGCCAGATGTAAATGATCCTGGTTTTAGAGCGGTAACTTTTGATGAATTACGGATAGCTTATAAATTACAAACAGAAGGGTTGATAGATGGTGGCGTAGATTTATTATTGGTAGAAACAGTATTTGATACCCTAAATGCAAAGGCTGCTTTATTTGCCATTGAACAGGTAAAAGAAGAAAAAAATGTAGATATTCCAATTATGTTAAGCGGTACGATAACAGATGCGAGTGGCAGAACCTTGTCAGGTCAAACAGCTGAAGCATTTTTAATCTCAACCTCACATATTCCCTTATTGTCTATCGGATTCAATTGTGCTTTAGGAGCCAATTTATTGCAACCACATTTAGAGGCAATTGCATCTAAAACGGATTTTGCAATTTCAGCACATCCAAATGCTGGTTTGCCAAATGCTTTTGGAGAATATGATGAAACACCGAAAGAAATGGCAATGCAAATAGAAGAGTATTTAAAAAAGAATTTAATAAATATTATTGGCGGATGTTGTGGTACAACTCCGGCACATATCAAAGCAATTGTTGAGGTGGCTGCAAAATATAAACCTCGTGAATTTGTCATTCCTGCGTAGGCAGGAATCTCATAATAAGAAACGAATGAATAACAAAGCGGAAAATAATGATAAGAACAAAGCCTCTCTCCTTCGGAGGAGTCCCGAGGCATCGGGAGGAGAGGGGAGGAAATATCTAAAATTATCAGGATTAGAACCACTGATTATTACTCCGGAAAGTAATTTCATTAATGTTGGAGAGCGCACCAATGTGGCGGGTTCTCGTAAGTTTTTACGTTTGATAAAAGAGGAGCAATTTGATGAAGCATTGGCTATTGCGCGCCATCAAGTAGATGGAGGTGCGCAGATTATAGATGTTAATATGGATGATGGTTTGATTGATGGAAAAGAATCAATGGTTCGCTTTTTAAATTTGATTGCTGCAGAACCGGATATTTGCCGTGTTCCTATAATGATTGATAGTTCTAAATGGGAAATTATAGAAGCAGGGCTACAAGTAGTGCAAGGAAAATGTGTTGTTAATTCTATATCCTTAAAAGAAGGAGAAGAAAGTTTTATCTATCAAGCAAAACAGATCAAACGTTATGGTGCTGCTGTAATTGTGATGGCATTTGATGAAGTTGGACAAGCCGATAATTATCAAAGACGTATCGAAATAGCTGAGCGTTCGTATCGTGTTTTGGTTGATAAAGTAGGCTTTCCATCAGAGGATATTATCTTTGATTTGAATATTTTTCCTGTAGCAACAGGCATGGAAGAACATCGCAAAAATGCTGTCGATTTTATTGAAGCAACACGTTGGGTACGCGAAAATTTACCAAATGTAAGCGTTAGTGGAGGAGTGAGTAATGTGTCTTTTTCGTTCAGAGGAAATGATACAGTTCGTGAAGCAATGCATTCTGTGTTTTTATATCATGCTA
>CAYXAZ010000149.1:0-5046 GCA_964463085.1 uncultured Flavobacteriaceae bacterium
TATTTTTCTGTAAAGACCTTATAACCTTCTTTAGTAAGGTAAAAATCATCTGGTTCTAATTCTGGTAGTTTGTTATACACTTAATTAATTTGAAGTGTAAAATTACTATAATTTACTTTTATGGTTGTCATAAATAAATTTTTCTATATTCGTTTGCTGATATGAATAGTAAGCCAACAAGCCAAAACGAAATTGTAAAGTTCTCTTTAATTAAAGGTGTTGAACTTGTCATTAAGCGCGAAGATAAAATACATCCTCATATCTCGGGTAATAAGTATAGAAAGCTAAAGTATAACCTGATTGCTGCAACCCCGAAGTGTCGGGAGCAAAACATTAATACTTTGCTAACTTTTGGTGGTGCTTATTCTAATCATATTGCTGCTACAGCCGCTGCTGGAAAAGAATTTGGATTCAAAACAATTGGTATTATTAGGGGAGAAGAATTGGCTGATAAAATTGCTGATAATCCAACTTTAACTTTTGCTCAACAATGTGATATGCAATTCAAGTTTGTATCTCGTCAAGATTATCGAAAGAAGACAGAATCTAAATTTTTAGCTGCATTAGAAAAGGAATTTGGTAATTTTTATGTTTTACCCGAAGGCGGAACGAATGAATTAGCTATAAAAGGGTGTGAAGAAATTTTAACTAAAGAAGATACCATTTTTGATTATGTTTGCGTGCCTGTTGGTACAGGAGGTACCATTTCAGGATTGATAAATTCAGCTAAAGAACATCAAAAAATATTGGGTTTCCCTGCCTTAAAAGGAGACTTTTTACAGGAAGAAATAAAATTATTTACAACTAAAGATAATTGGAAATTGATTACTGATTATCATTTTGGTGGATATGGTAAAATAAATAGTGAACTAATAACGTTTATCAATCAGTTTAAAGAAGGAACCGGCATTCCACTTGACCCCGTTTATACAGGTAAAATGCTTTTTGGTATTGTTGATCTAATCCGTAAAGGTTATTTTAAAAAAGGAAGTAAAATATTAGCAATACATACAGGAGGCTTACAAGGCATACAAGGGATGAATATGAAATTGCAACAGAAAGGGTTGCCAATAATTATTGAATAAATGGAGTATCTTAAAATTATAATATCAGTTTTAACAATCAGTTTTTTTGTGAGTTGTGGTTCACATAAAAAAACAATTAGTAGAAAGACATCTTCAACAAATACACCTAAAGTTGTAAAAAGGACACCTACACCTATAAAAGTTCGAAAAATAGAGGCTGCTGATGTCGTTTTAAATGATTTAAAACGAAGAAAACCAAATTTAAATAAAAGTACATTAGCTTATATTGAAGAGTATAATGATATTGCTATTTTAGAGATGATATCTTATAAAATTCCAGCGAGTATTACCTTAGCTCAAGGTATATTAGAATCTCAGAGTGGTAAGAGTAGATTGTCTGTAAGAGGGAATAACCATTTTGGAATAAAATGCCATAAAAGTTGGAAAGGAAGACGTTTGTATCACGATGATGATGCTAAGCAAGAATGTTTTAGAAAGTATGATCATCCTTTGACTTCTTTTAGAGACCATTCATTGTTTTTATATGACCGTAAACGTTATGCTGCTTTATTTGAGCTACGAAAAAAAAATTATAAAGGCTGGGCTAAAGGTTTAAAAAAAGCGGGATATGCTACAGATCCTAAATATCCTAAAAAATTGATTGCACTTATAGAAATTTATGAATTATATAAATATGATGATTTTGGAGATGATTTTCGTTATGGAGGAAAAGTTGTAAAAAAGAGTAACGATAGAGCATATAAAAATTCATATGTTATAGTTGCCAAAGGAGACACTTTATATTCAATTGCAAAAACTAATAATATTACAGTTGAAAGATTAAAGTGGGCAAACGGATTGAAAAGTAACGAACTTTCAATTGGGCAGAAGTTATATGTAAAATAATAGGTATTTAGAATAGAAAGAAAGTTAATGTTCCGTCGAGCACAGTCGAAAAGCAGGAATGGCAAAAATATTTAAAAGGAGGTGCCCTTAAATTACCATAAACTATGTTTGTAATTTGGTTCCGATAATTATCGGGATTGTTTTACTGATGCTTATCAAATTAATTTGGTTATTTCTTTCTACTATTAATTACTTCAACAACATCAATATTTTTATATTTCGGAGCAATTTCAAAATAATCAAATGGCAATCGAGCTTTTTGCTCTATCAAACTTCCATTAGTAAAAGCGCGTTGTAAAATATCTTCTACTAAAAAATCTAAAGGCTCACTCTCAGGATGATATTCATTTTTAAGAGATAGTTTGAACATTTTAGCCGTTGTGTTATACCAAAAGGCTTTCCAACCACTTCTGTATTCTTTTACAAGACCATATGCAGTTAAACCAGTTTGCCTGTGTAATAATTTGATAAGTATTCTACCTTCGGTGCGTGTCATTTTTTTGAGTTTATCTGTAAACTCATCTTCCATATACTTTTGCATTTTTTTAGTATGCTTTTTTCTTTTTCGCTTAGAACGGATCAATGCTAACTGTTCGTTCAATTTAATCAGTCTTTCAGCTGCTAATTTTGCATAAGGGTATGCATTGTGAACTTTTTTCCAATACCAATAATAGTAACGCTTTTCTTTAGTGGTATTAAATTTGAATTTATTTAAAACGATCACTTCATCTAATGAAATCATAATAGAATCACCTCTGATAACTATCATATCATTAATAATGGTGTCTTTTTGAACTTCTTGAGCAGAAATAATAAAAGAAGTTAATAAAAGGATGCTGGCTATAAAGTATTTCATTTTTCTCTTTTCAGAAATTTTTCAAAAACTGTTCCAAAATTAAAATATATTAAGGAAGTCTATAAAATAGTAACGTTAATTTTAGGATAAATTATTACATTCGTATAAAATAATTTTGAACAATGGCAAAAAAAGCGATATTAAATAAAAAATCATTAACATTTCTCGAAAAATACTTAAATAATGCTGCTCCTACAGGTTATGAATGGGACGGACAAAAAATATGGATGCAATACTTAAAACCATATGTTGATGAATTTTTTACTGACACTTATGGTACAGCAGTAGCAGTTATTAACCCTAAAGCAAAGTATAAAGTTGTAATTGAAGGTCATGCAGACGAAATTTCTTGGTATGTAAATTATATTTCAGACAATGGACTATTATATGTGATTAGAAACGGAGGTTCTGACCATCAAATAGCACCAAGTAAAATAGTAAATATCCATACTAAAAAAGGAATAGTAAAAGGCGTATTTGGTTGGCCGGCAATTCATACTCGAAGTAAAGCAAAAGAATTACCACCTAAGCCTGATAATATTTTTATTGATGTGGGTTGTAAAAAAAAGGAGGAAGTTGAAAAAATGGGTATTCATGTAGGTTGTGTAATTACTTATCCTGACGAATTTCATATTTTAAATAAGAATAATTTTGTGTGTAGAGCTTTAGATAATCGTATGGGCGGATTTATGATCGCTGAGGTTGCTCGTTTACTAAAAGAAAATAAAAAGAAGTTACCATTCGGATTATATATTGTGAATTCTGTACAAGAAGAAATAGGCTTACGTGGTGCACAAATGATAGCAGAACGGATTCAACCTAATGTAGCAATAGTTACTGATGTTACACATGATACAACTACACCAATGATCGATAAAAAAATACAAGGTCATTGTGAAATTGGTAAAGGACCGGTTATTGCCTATGCACCGGCCGTACAACAAAAATTACGTGATCTAATTACTGATACAGCCGAAAAGCATAAAATTCCGTTTCAACGCGCTGCCTTGTCAAGAGCCACTGGAACCGATACTGATGCTTTTGCTTATAGTAATTCTGGTGTTGCCAGTGCATTGATCTCTTTACCATTACGCTATATGCATACCACAGTAGAAACGGTACATAAAGATGATGTTGAAAATGTTATTCGATTGATCTATGAATCACTATTGAAAATCAAAAATGGTGAAACGTTTAGTTATTTTGATTAATCTCTAATAATTTTAAATGTAGAATTGCTAAGTCTAAGTGCTAACTAAAAAAACTTTCTTACTCAAAATTTAAAAATAGTGCTATTGGGTTAATTGGAGTTTTCTAGTTATAAAATATGCCACTATAATATTAGGTATCCAACAAAGCCATGCTACAATTCTATAAGCTGGCACAAATTCTCCTTCATAAATTGTAACTAAAATCGGAAGCCAAATACGTAAAGTAACTGCCGCAAAGCATGCAGCATAACTATAAATCATAAGCTTTTGGTGCTTTATAATATTGCCCTTTTTGATAGCTAAAAATGCACCTAGTGTTGTAGAAAACCAAATAAGACCCAGTAAGATAAAACCTAGTTCAGAAATAGTTCCACCGGTAGCATAAAAACCTATATAAATCCCTGCTATTGAACTGATGAGTACTGCAATACAGTAAAATTTACCAATATTTCTATGCAGTGTACTATTTTTTAAACGTAATTTTTTGCTAAATTGAATCCACCCAACAAGTAAGGCAAGTCCACCAAAAATAATATGGGTATAAAAGCCGGTATTCCATAAGTTATTTTGCAATAAGACACCACTCTTTGAGCTCAATAAACCAAAGGTTCTATCAATAACAAAATATATTATTGGGTATAAACCTATTATAATTGCAAATGCAGCAAAGAATACCCAACCAATTTTTTTTATCATAATTACAATGAATTATCCATAATTTCCTGTACCACTTCAGGATTTAACAAGGTAGAGGTGTCGCCAAGATTACTTGTGTCTTTTCCTGCTATTTTACGTAAAATACGTCGCATTATTTTCCCGGAACGTGTTTTTGGTAATCCACTTGTAAATTGAATTTTATCTAGCTTGGCTATCGGACCTATATGTTCAGTAATAATTTGATTGATCTCTTTACGGAGGTTATTTTGATCACGCCCTTTACCTGTCTCTTTTAAGATTACATAACCATACAATGCGTTTCCTTTGATGTCATGCGGGAAGCCAACAATAGCAGATTCCGCTACAGCGGGATGTTCGTTAACAGCATCTT
>CAYXAZ010000150.1:0-5023 GCA_964463085.1 uncultured Flavobacteriaceae bacterium
AGAATAGAGAATAGAGAATAGAGAATAGAGAATAGAGAATAGAGAATAGAGAAAATAGACTAATCAAAATGAATAACAACGAGTTACAAAGTTTAATTGGCAGTTGGTTTCCGAATCCTGAAGCTGACAAAATTTCTGAAGTTATTGAGATATCCGAAATTGAAGAAGATTCAGGAGAAAATTCAAAAACTCCGGAACCTGTTAACCCTAGTCTTTTAGAATTTACAGAAGAAGATTCTCAATTTTTAAATATTTCGGTAAAACCCGAACTCCTTCACCAATTAATGTCACAATTAAAAACCAATAGTGAAACTAATTTTGATTATCTGTTTTGTTTAAGTGGTGTTGATTGGGGAGAAGAATTAGGCATTGTATATCATCTAGAATCAACCTCGCACAGACATATTGTAGTTGTAAGAGTAAAAACCAACGATAGAGAAACACCCTCTTTCGATACCGTCTGTGATATTTGGGCTACCGCTGAATTTCATGAACGTGAAGTGTTTGATTTCTTTGGAATAAAATTTAATAATCATCCCAATTTAAAATTCCTTTTTTTAACTGAAGACTGGGAAGGTTATCCGCTTAGAAAAGATTATGTAGATGAAATTAATATGGTTATTAAATAGTTTAATGTTCTAGGTTTAATGTTTCAAGTTATGGCAACAATACAAAATTTTGAAGATTTACAAATATGGCAACTAGCACGTGAACTATGTAATGATGTTTTTGATTTAATGACCAAAACGCCTTTAAAAAATGATTATAAACTAAAAGATCAAATAAATGGTTCGTCAGGATCAATAATGGATAATATAGCTGAAGGGTTTGAAAGAGATGGAAATAAAGAGTTTCATAATTTTCTATCCATTGCTAAAGCTTCTTGTGGAGAAACTCGCTCACAACTCTACAGGGCTTTTGATAGAAAGTATATTTCTGAAAAAGAATTTGGAATACTCAAAGAAAAAACAATTTTATTATCAAGAAAAATAGGGGCGTTTATGATATATCTAAGGAAAAATGATTTCAAAGGAATCAAATACAAATAGAAACCTAGAACTCAAAACCTGAAACACGGAACATGAAACCCGAAACAATAAATAACAACTTTAAAACTGAAGAATATTTCATTAATATGGGACCTCAACACCCGGCTACTCATGGTGTTTTACGTCTTTTATTGACTATTGATGGTGAAATTATTAAAAAGGTTGAACCGGATTTAGGATATATACATCGCTCCATTGAAAAAATGTGTGAACGAGACAGCTATCAGCAAATAGTTCATTTAACAGACAGGATGGATTATTTATCGTCACATATTAATAATGAAGCCGTTTGTTTGACCGTTGAAAACGCGTTAGAACTGGAAATTCCTGAACGTGTAAAAGTGATTAGAACCATTATTGGTGAATTGACCCGAATTGCTTCGCATTGTTTATGGTGGGGTGTAATGGGAATGGATGTTGGTGCATTAACAACTTACTTTTATGGTTTTAGAGATCGTGAAATGATCAATGATATTTTTGAAGAAACCTGTGGTGCACGATTAACTATGAACTACAATATTCCGGGAGGATTGATGTTTGATATCCATCCCAATTTTGTAAAAAGAACAAAGGATTTTATAACTCATTTTAAAACAAAAATTCCTGAATACGACCGGCTTTTAACCGGAAATGTAATCTTCCAGAAAAGAATGAAAGGTGTTGGAATTCTAACAAAAGAAGATGCCATTTCTTATGGTGCTTCAGGACCCGTTGCACGTGGTTCGGGATATTCCTGTGATGTTAGAAAGCACCATCCTTACAGTGCTTTGGATAAAGTTGCATTTAATGAAGCATTAAAAACCGAAGGCGATTCATTAGCACGATATGAAGTTAGAATTCAAGAAATGTGGGAGTCATTATCTATCATTGAACAATTAATTGATAATATCCCTGAAGGAGAATTTAAAGTAGCTACAAAAGCAGTAATAAAATTACCAAAAGGAGAATTCTACCAAAAAGTTGAAACGGCAAGGGGTGAGCTTGGAGTGTATGTTATCAGTACCGGAACTAAAAACCCATACCGATTGAAATTTCGTTCTCCCGGATTTTCAAATTTATCGTTATTAGATCATATTGCTGTGGGTGGAAAAATAGGAGATTTAGTTGCAACAATGGCAACATTAGATATTGTAGTACCGGATATTGACCGTTAAAGAAAATTCCAAATTTTAAAAAAGAAATTCCAAAAAGGAGAATAGAGAATAGAGAATAGAGAAATTAAAAGAATATGATTGAAACTATACATGATTGGTTATACTCCATAATGCCACAGGGCGTAGCAAGTATTGTTGAGATGATCTTAATTGCATTGGTGTATTTAGGTATTTTTTCTGTTACAGGTCTATTTTTAGTGCTACTTGAAAGAAAAATTGCCGCTTGGTTTCAATTGCGTATTGGACCAAATCGTGTGGGACCATTAGGGCTTTTACAAACAATGGCTGATGCCCTTAAACTACTATCAAAAGAGTTGACAGGTACTGTAAAAGCTGATAAATTCTTATACAATTTAGCACCCTATTTTGTTATTATTTCGTCATTAATGGCTTTAGCCGTCATTCCTTTTACAAAAGAGTTTCATGCTTTTGATATTAATATTGGTATTTTCTTTTTAATTGCCATATCATCTATTGGTGTTATCGGAATTCTATTAGGTGGCTGGGCAAGTAATAATAAATTTGCATTGATTGGCGCTATGCGAAGTGGCGTACAAACCATTAGTTATGAATTATCTGTAGGCTTATCATTGTTGACCATGGTATTAATTACCGGCTCATTGCAACTTTCAGAAATTGTTGAAGTACAAAAAAACGGATGGTTAATTGTGCAAGGACATATACCGGCAATCATTGCGTTTATGGTTTATATGATTGCGGGTACTGCCGAAACCAATAGAGCTCCATTTGATTTAGTGGAAGCCGAATCTGAATTAGGTGCAGGTTTCCATACCGAATATTCAGGGATGAAGTTCGCCTATTTCTTTTTAGCAGAATTTATTAACATGTTTTTGATTGCAGCTATTGCTACTACTATTTTCTTTGGAGCTTGGTTATCTCCTTTCGGCATTACCGAATCTATTCCTTGGCTAGGTGTCTTTTGGTTTTTAGGAAAAACATTAATCTTAGTGTTTTTAATGATGTGGTTCAGATGGACATTCCCTCGATTACGAATTGACCAATTATTAACACTAGAATGGAAATATTTATTACCAATAAACTTAGTAAATATTGTAATAATGGCATTAATTGTTTGGCTTAACTTAACAATTCAGTTTTAAAATTATGAATTATTTTTCAGATATATATAAAGGAATAAGAACACTACTTACCGGTATGAGTGTTACCGGAAAGTACTTTTTAACTTCCAGAAAAGGAGCCATAACACAACAATATCCTGACAATAGAGAAACCTTAAAAATGTTTGACCGCTTTCGTGGCGAAGTAGTTATGCCACACGATGAAAAAAATGAACACAGGTGTACAGGTTGTCAAAAATGTGAAATCGCTTGCCCTAACGGAAGTATAGAGATTATTTGGGACCGAAAAGTGAATCCTGAAACGGGTAAAAAGAAAAAAGAAATAGACCAACACATTTACCATTTAGGTCTTTGTACTATGTGTAGTTTATGTATAGAAGCTTGCCCTACAGACGCTATTGTGTGGGCGCAAAATTATGAAAACTCAGTGTATGATAGGTCTTACCTAACCAGAGTTTTAAACCAACCAGATTCAAAATTAATGCCCGGCGTAGAAGATTAAATTATGGAAAGATATATATTTTACATAGTAGCATTTATAATGATTGTTTTTGCTATTGCTTCAGTAAGTAGTCGTAAAATGCTTCGCTCTGTGATCTACTTATTATTTGTATTAGTAGGTATTGCTGGTATTTTCTTCTTAATTGACTATAATTTCTTAGCAGCAATTCAGCTAACTGTTTATGCTGGAGGAATTATAGTGTTGATGATCTTTTCTGTATTACTCGTTCATCATATAGAAATGAAATTAGAAGTAGCTAAGATCTCAAAACAACTCATTACAGGCTTAATTTGTTTAGCCGGTCTTGGCGTTTTTCTCACAACAATTTATTCGCATAAATTTACTGTTGTAGAAAATTCTATAAGTACAACAACTACTGATATTGGAACAAAAATGTTGAGCTATGAGGCAGGCGGATTTATATTGCCTTTTGAAGTAATTAGTGTGCTTTTATTAGCAGCTATGATTGGAGCAATTATTATTGCCAAAGGGGAAAAGTTGGAGGAAAAAAAGACAGAAGACAGGAGACAGGAGACAGGAGACAGAAGTTTAAATTAGAGTTAAAAATGAAGTTTAATAAATATGATGATCGCTTTTAAAAATAAAATGAAAACATTAAGTATTACATCGGTCTTCGGTCATCTGACTTCAAACCTAAATAAAACAATATGATAGTCGGAATTAGCATATACGAAATACTAACCCTTACTTCTATCCTATTTTTTATTGGTGTTTTTGGGTTTATTACAAGAAAAAACTTGATCTCAATGTTAATTTCAATAGAGTTGATATTGAATGCATCAGTGGTAAATTTTGTTGTTATCAATAAATATCTATACCCGGATATATTACAAGGTGTATTCTTTTCAATTTTTATTATAGCTGTTGCCGCTGCTGAAACAGCCTTGGCTATTTCAATAATAATTAACCTTTACAGACAAATAAATTCTGTTGAAGTTAAAGACACTGAAACTATGAAGTATTAATGAGTAAAATTAAAAACTTGAAAAAAATAAATTTCTATTATTAGAAAAATTTATTTGGTCGGAAGACCGAAGCCAGATGACAGAAGAGTTTCTTCCGTCTTCCGTCTTCAAACTTCTAGCCTTTGATAAAAAAATTAGAATTAATTTAAATGAAAGTATAAAGTAAAAATGGATTTCAGTTATACCATATTAATTCCGTTAATTCCACTAGCAGTATTTCTACTATTAGGAA
>CAYXAZ010000151.1:0-4930 GCA_964463085.1 uncultured Flavobacteriaceae bacterium
AGGAGACAGGAGACAGGAGACAGGAGACAGGAGACAGGAGACAGGAGACAGGAGATAGGAGACAGGAGACAGGAGACAGGAGACAGGAAGAATATTTATTTCTAGGCTTTAAAATTTTTAGAAAACAAAATATACTTAGCTTTAACTATTAGAGATTAAAAAATGAGTTCGATATTCACTAAAATAATTAATGGAGAGATTCCTTGTTATAGAATAGCTGAAAATGTTGATTTTTTCGCTTTTTTAGATATCAATCCGAATGCAAAAGGGCATACTTTGGTTGTTCCAAAAAAAGAAGTAAATAAACTTTTTGATCTAGATGAGGAAACCTATAAAGGGTTGATGAATTTTTCTAGAAAAGTAGCTTTGGCTATTGAAAAAGCAGTGCCTTGTAAAAGAGTAGGAATGACTGTTATTGGTTTAGAAGTATCTCATGTACATGTACATTTAATTCCGCTTCATTCTATGCAAGATATGAGTTTTCAACACAAAGTAAACTTGAATGATGATGAGTTTAGATCTATTGCTAAAAATATCTCTAGCTTTTTAGCATAAAATAACAAGTTGGGCTTCATTATTTCGCTTAGAGTCTTTTTTCTCTTCTCTCTTCTCTCTTTTCTACATTTCTAACCTCTAACCTCCTCTATATTTCTTTAAGTAGTACGCTCATAGTCGTACCATTATCTACTTCAGATTTTTCAACTTGCACTTTACCTTTGTGATAATCTTCTATAATTCTTTTGGTAAGTGATAATCCTAATCCCCAACCACGTCTTTTAGTAGTATAGCCAGGGTCAAATATTTTTGTATACATACTTTTAGGAATACCTTTTCCTGAATCTGAGACTAGAACTTGAACATATTTACCATTTTTTGGTTGCACTTTTATTCTTAAGGTTCCTTTACCATCCATAGCATCTATCGCATTTTTGACCAAATTTTCTATAACCCAACTAAATAATTGAGGGTTGATCATGGCATAAATTTTTAGATCTTCATCAGTTTCAAAATGAAAATCTACCAATTTAGAAGCTCTGGAAGCATAGTAATCGTATGATTTTTTTGTTTCAGTAACTATATTATGTCTTGTTAATTTTGGAATAGAACCTATTTTAGAGAATCTATCTGCAATAGTATTTAAACGATCAATATCTTTTTCAATTTCTATAACAGTACTTTCAGCAGCATTGTCCATACGTAAAATTTCGACCCAACCTAATAATGATGACAAGGGAGTGCCTATTTGATGCGCTGTTTCTTTAGCCATACCCGCCCATAACTTATTTTGTTCAGCTACTTTATTTGATTTGAATACCAAATAAATAATGGTACCAAAAAGAAATAAGATCAATAATAAGGCGATAGGGTAATATTGCAATTTATTAAGGATATCGGAATCTCTATAATGTATTCTTTGATAAATTTTATCGCTATTATGTTGACGTATTAATAATGGTTCATTTTCACCCTTCATTATAGCCAATTGTTTCGTAAGAAACATTCTTTCTTTTGTAGGAAGATCATCAAAACTAGATTCTGTTTCTAGATCTAAATTATTCCAACCTACAATTTTACCATCCTTATTTGTTAAGATCATAGGGATGTTTTTATTACTATCAATAATATTACCTTCTAAAGTAATATCGACATCCAGATCGGGATTGTTCATATTTTCATATGCTTTAGCAAGCACTTCCATCTTAGAGCGTTCTTCTTGTTTGAATTTTTGAAAGAAAATATTGGTATTCCATAAAATAAGTGCAACCAGTAAAAATGCTGCAATTATAAGTATCCAACGAAGCGCATTCTTATTTAAGGGGAGATTCATTATAACAAATATAAAATTATCTCTTAATATAACTACAAAAAATAACGCTTATTATGTCAGCTAATTAAGTATTTTTGTATTTTAGAGATTGCCCTTAATAAAATTATAAATGTTAACGATAGATCCAACACAAACTCCAACAGCGAAATTGCACAGTTATTTATTAAGTGCTGTTTCGCCAAGACCTATAGCTTTTGCAAGTACCATTGATAATAATGGAAACCCAAACCTATCGCCATTTAGCTTTTTCAATGTGTTTAGTGCCAATCCGCCCATACTTATTTTTTCGCCAGCAAGAAGAGTCAGAGATAATACCACAAAACATACTTTAGAAAACGTACATGAGGTAAAAGAAGTGGTCATAAATGTTGTGAATCATGATATTGTACAACAAATGTCATTATCAAGTACAGAGTACGCGAAAGAAATCAATGAGTTTGAAAAAGCAGGATTTACTATGTTACCTTCTGAAGTGGTAAAACCTTTTAGAGTTGCAGAATCTCCCATACAATTTGAATGTAAAGTAAATGAGATAGTTGCTTTAGGAACAGAAGGAGGTGCAGGAAATTTAATTATTTGTGAAGTGTTAAGAATGCATATTAGTGAAAGCGTACTCAGTGATGATAAAATGATAGTTCAAGAAAAGTTAGATTTGGTTGCCAGAGCAGGAGGGAGCTACTATTCGAGAGCTAAAAATGGATTTTTCGAGATACCAAAACCTTTAGCTACATTAGGGATCGGTGTTGACAAAATCCCTGAAGAAATTAAGAATAGTAAATTACTTACTGGAAATAATTTAGGAATGTTAGCAAATGTTGAAGTATTGCCTAATCAACAAGATGTTGATAACTTTGCAAAGGATAATCAACAATATATAGGCTTAGAAACGCAGGAAAAACATAAATTTGCACAACAGTTTTTAGATAATAATGATGTAGAAAGTGCTTGGAAAGTACTTTTAATAAAATATTAACAAACAATGGAAATTACAGGAAAAATTAAGAAGATTGACGAAGCCAAGACCTATGGCGCTAGTGGATTTAGAAAACGTGAAATGGTAATTACTACAGATGAGCAATATCCTCAAATGTTGATGGTAGAATTTACTCAGGATAAATGTGAATTATTAAATAATTACAATGTTGGAGAAGATGTTAAGATAAATATTAATTTACGTGGTAGAGAATGGATAAACCCTGAAGGTGAGGCTAAGTATTTTAATTCTATCCAAGGATGGAGAATTGAAAAATTACAAGCTGATGCGCCTGCTGAAATGCCTCCTATAGAAGCTGTTGATGCTTTTGAGCCAGCTGATAAGGTTAGTGACGCAGAACCGGACGATTTACCATTCTAAAAACGTCATTGCGAAGTATCCGCAAAAGCGGATGCTGTGGCAATCTTATGGTTATAAAATATAAAGGCTTCAACGGAAGCCTTTTTTATTGCCTATATAGTTCGAGTTTTCGTCTTCATTCAAGATTAATTCATTTTCGATTGCGCTCGAATTGACATAGCTCAAAATAAATTGATGTATATTTTATCAGACAAAATATCGTTTCCTCCTGTAACCGTTGCTTCCCCGGAAGGAATAGTAGCCGTTGGTGGTGATTTGTCGGTTGAACGACTATTATTGGCTTATAAAAGTGGAATTTTCCCTTGGTATAATGAAGGTGAACCTATTATTTGGTACAGTCCGAATCAAAGAATGGTGCTTTTTCCTAAAAAATTAAAGGTTTCGAAAAGCATGCGACAATTAATTCGTAAGGACAAATTTAAAGTTACTTACAATACTTGTTTTACTGATGTTATTGCTAATTGCAAAACGATGAACAGAAAAGATCAAGGAGGTACTTGGATAACCACTGAAATGCAGCAAGCCTATATAAAATTACATGGGCTAGGGATTGCAAAATCTGTTGAAGTCTGGATAGATAATGAGCTTGTTGGAGGGTTATACGGTATTGATTTAGAAAATATGTTTTCTGGAGAAAGTATGTTTAGCAAAGCATCAAATGCTTCTAAAATTGCTTTTATTTATTTGGTAGAAAAGTTACAAAAGGAAAACTATAAATTATTAGATTGTCAAGTGTATAATAATCATTTAGCTAGTTTAGGAGCAGAAGAAATTCCAAGAAAAGAATTTTTAAAGTACCTTTGAAAAATAATTTAAAGAATTGTCCCCTTGAGCCCCGATAGTTATCGGGATTAGGGGTGTTTTTTGGGAATTAACTGTAAAAAATCATATGAATTTTAAGAGGTTGTCATTCCTGTCTTGATATGAATCCACTCCAGGTATTAAAAAGGATATTATGAATATTAAAAACGCACAACAAATAGTTGATCACTGGATTCAACAACACGGCGTTCGTTATTTTAACGAACTGACCAATATGGCACAGTTAACTGAAGAGGTTGGTGAAGTAGCACGTATTATTGCACGTAGATATGGTGAGCAAAGTGAAAAAGAAAGTGATAAAAATAAAGACTTGGGAGAAGAACTTGCTGATGTACTCTTTGTAGTGTTATGTTTGGCTAATCAAACAGGAATAGACTTACAAGAAGCCTTTGATAAAAAAATGGAAATCAAAACAAAACGTGATCACGATCGTCATCATAACAATCCTAAATTAAAATAATGACATTTTTAGAAAAATTAAAAACGACCCTTTTTTGGAAAAGTGTATTAAAAATTACAATTCCGTTTTTTATTGCATTGGTAATTATATCATTATTATTCAATAGTTTTTCATCTATCATAAATTTTGATTTAGAAGCAATCAAAGCAGCTAATTTTTCTGATGGTAAATGGAAACGGTTTTTGTTTACCAAATCAGCTATAAGTTTACTTTATGGTATTTGGGTGACGAATAGGAATATAAAGTAAAAACATTTTAAAACTTCAGATTCTTCACTCTACTATACTACGTTCTGAATGACAATACTATGTCATTCAGAAGGAGTCTCGATAGCTATCAGGACGGGACGACTGAAGAATCTTAAATTTCGAACCTTTTTTCTCTTTGCAATGGTCGTTTCCTAGAATAAGCCATTGAATAATTTTAAAAATAAGATTTACCTAAATGTCACATTGAGCGCAGTCGA
>CAYXAZ010000152.1:0-4917 GCA_964463085.1 uncultured Flavobacteriaceae bacterium
ATTACAGCAACCGCCGCTGAATTAAATACAATGGATGGTATTACAGCAACCGCCGCTGAATTAAATTACTCTGCCGGCGTTACCTCTGCAATACAAACCCAATTTAGTAATAAGCAGCCATTGGATGCAGACTTAACAGCAATAGCAGCATTGGCGAATACTGATAGCAATATGATTGTCGGTAATGGCTCTGCTTGGGTCGCTGAAACTGGTGCAACCTTACGAACTAGTATTGGTGTTGACGCAGCAGGAACAGATAACAGTACTGATGTCTCGCTTGCAGGTACACCGAATTACATTACAATTTCTGGTCAAGTCCTTACGCGAAATCCAGTCGATTTAACTGCTGATGTCACAGGAGCACTACCCTTAGCCAAGGGTGGGTCAGCGGCAAGTACCGCAGCCGACGCAGTAATTAATTTCGGGTTTAGTGCGACCGCCGCTGAAATTAACGCTGTTTGTGATGCTAACACAGCTACAGCAGCGGAAATAACCGCAATTTGTGCGGGGAAAACATTAACGTCAACAGACGATAAAATAGATAATTTTCCCGCCGGTACGCCATTACTCTTTCAGCAAACTACTACACCTGCGGGTTGGACGAAACAAACAACGCATAACGATAAAGCTTTACGCATCGTCTCAGCAACGGCCGGTAGCGGAGGAACACAACCTTTTACAACAACTTTCGGATCGGGTAAAACTACTGATTCTCATACTCTGTTAACCTCAGAGATGCCGGCACATACACACGGTATTGGAAATGGAGGTAATAACAATGGAACAGCTTCTCCGGCTCATGACGGCGGAGTCTCGGCAGTAGCAACTATACAGTCCGATTCTACTGGCGGCGGTGGTGGTCATACTCACCCTTTAACTAATTTCGACTTGCAGTACGTTGATGTAATCATAGGGACTAAAGATTAATGGATACTAAGATAGGAAAATGTCCTTTAGGTAAACAATGTATATCCATTGAAGATAATACCCAAATTTTATGTCCTTGGTACATTAAAGTTCAAGGTAAAGATCCACAATCTGACGAGCTTATTGATGAGCATAGATGTGCCGTTGCTTGGATGCCCACGTTAATGATCGAACATTCTTTACACGAACGTCAGACAGGTGCGGCGGTAGAGTCATTCAGAAATGAAATGGTAAAGCAGAATAATCTATTACTTAGTGCAAATTTAGTAAGTCCAGAAACTAAAAAAACAATAGGAAAATCATAATGGGCGCACATAATGTACCGGGAAATCCTCCCGGTAATTCTCCGGGCAATCCTCCTAGACCACCAAGAAACAAGGCGCAGTTAATTACTGTCATTGCTCGAAAGCTTAGGGAGCGAAGCCGAAGAAGGTTATCATGGGCTGAATTCCTTATTGTAATTAATGGTATTGATGTACCACAACAAGAACTTATCTTAAGGGCTTTATCTAATGGGCGTGATCATGTATTAGGTACACTTTTGATAAAAGAATTAAGTCAAAAAGAATTAGTCGATGCTACAGCCGAGGCAACTAGAATGCTTGCAGATAATAGCGCGGATCTAATTGAGTTAGATAAAATCATTTAATGCCTTCATTCTCTCAGAACTCACAAAATGAATTAGTCACCGTCGATAACAGGCTGCAAGAAGTATTTAGTGAAGTGATAAAACATTTTGATTGCACCATTATACAAGGTCATCGGACACAAGTAGAACAAGATGAAAAATTCAGACAAGGTTTAAGTAAAGTTCAATTTCCAAATAGTAAACATAACTCAGTACCATCTCTAGCCGTTGATGTTGCACCATACCCGATAGATTGGAATGACCGCGAACGATTTACTTTATTCGCAGGTATTGTCATTGGGATAGGTTTAAGTATGGGGTATACGATACGTTGGGGCGGAGACTGGGATCAAGACACGCAAGTTAGGGACAATAAATTTGACGACTTACCGCATTTTGAAATAAGGGGGTAATATGCCTAACGTTGATCGACGCAACATCGATGTGTATCTAAAAAAAGTAGCCGTGGGCTTTGTATTATTTCTCTTAAGTCAAGGAATTATCGGTGTTGTTACTGCTGTTCAAGTAATGGAAAGTGTTAAACAGAATTCACAAGATATAGCAGAGAATAAAGCCATCCTAAGTGTGGATAATCACGCCATCATTCGCATGGAGGTTAAATTACAGACTGTAACGGATGACATCTCCGATATTAAGACAGAAGCTAAAGAAACTCGAAAACTTATCAGACGCATCCTAAGAGAGGTTAAAAAATGAAAATTCCATTATTTAATACACCACTTGAAAAAATTATTGTTTCAAAAGGTATGATTGCAGGTGCGGGGTTAATAGCACTTGGTATTTATGTAATGCAAACAAATCAAGAATTTGGTTATGGTATTATCTTGAATGGTTTAGCAATACTTGGCATTAGGGATAAAATGTAATGGGACAAATTAAAATCTACATCATGGCAGGGTTAACCCTTGTTGTAGGTATACTGGCTTTTTTACTTCAAAACGCAAAGTTAAGGGAAAAGCGTAATGAGTTGCAAGTGGCCACAACAACCGCAAAAATTAACAAAGACGTGGCTAAAATTCTAGCCAATCGTAACGTAACAGAGGTAATGAATCGTGTTGATAAAGAAATTAAAAAAGGTAACGTTAGCAGTCTTGATCATTAGTTCTGTATCGTGCGCTCGTGTTATTCCCGTTAAATTAGAGCTACCGTTAGAACCTGTCTATTTCACTGATGTATCAAATGAAGTTACAGCAGTAAGAAATAAGAACGATAGACTAACGCATTTTCTGGTTAGTGTTTTAGGAATGCAGAAATTAGCTAAGAATAAAGTCTTGTGTCGTGAAGATAATAAAACTTTACGCGCTATTATTAAAACAACACATTAGGGGGATATATGGCTTGTAAAAAAGGTCACAAGGGTAAAGGATCAAATAAAAAAATGCCTTATAAAAAGAAATAGGAATCATTATGCCAAAAAAACATTATGGTAAACCGTTTAATGAATATAAGAAACCTAGCGGTAAACCAACAAAAAAACCTACTAGTAAACCGTCTAAAAGTCCGTCTAAACCCACAGCTAAGAAACCACCTAAACGCATTGTAAAATCAAAGCCTAAAGATGGTGTGGATTTATCGGGTCAATCAGTAGTTAAACGATCAGGTAAGCGCAAAGTAGCAGGCTCTAAAGGCGTAGTCTCTAGCACGATAACGAATCGCCAAAAGATGATAGCCAAACGTGTTGCTAAGATGTTTAAGAATAAGAAACGCTAACCCAATACAGAAGTTTTTTTAGTATTGAGATTAGCGTACCACCATAATAATTCACACAGAAACCATGTGTAAAATACCCACATGGGGACGTTAACGTTAGAATAAAAAATTATCATTATTAAAGTAGTAAGAGGACGCATAATTCACCTTGTCTGAACCAGTTATTGTTAAGTGTAGCTAAGCGTCTAAATTTAGTCAATCCTTCTCTAGACTTTCTAACGCTGTTTCTAGCAGAATTTTAGTTTTAGTTAAGTTTCTTGATAGTAGTCTTATTTCAATCTCTTCGTCTACTGGATGCCCAAGGACGATAGCCATTTCAATTTTACCCTTCGATTTATGATAAATGTGCTTTTGTAACTCGTTAATATACTTTGTTACCGATTCAATATCGTATTTTTCTAATATCATACAAAGTCCTTACTATTTAGAGTAGTCAAAATTTCCTTTAGTAAATCTTTGGTTGGTTTTTCGCCACTAAGATCTTTTAGTTTTTTAAAAATATTTTCGGGCATGTCTTTTAACATCTCGTCCGCAGCCTGAGATAATAATTTGTCAGATAAGATGTGAGGTGCATCACCTGTAATTGCCTTATAAACTTTTGTTATAATTTGTGTTGCTCGTTCTTCCTCAGAGCTGATAATAGCGATTTGTTTAAATGATGCTGAAAGTCTTTTTTCGACAATTACTGTAATTTCAATATCGCCTTTTGTTTTTTCAAGAATATGTAATCGAAGTTCTTTCAGGTGTCGCCCGATTGAGTTAACATCATATTTTTCTAATATCATTTCATTTCCCTAGTGCGTTTCGTATACGTTGCATTTCCTTACTAATTTCTTCGTGATTATCTACAACTCTCATCACTTCATCTTCCAACTTTGCTAGCGTATTATATTGAGCTGCAAACATCGATTGAATTTCTTTCTTAGATAATAAATTACCCTTTCTTTTGTATGATTTTCCAGTCTGTTTATTGGATATGGTTTGATTTAAAACCCAAACACTAATATCTGAGCTTTTCATTTCCATTGCGTATTGAAAGTCATTATTAACATCTTTATCTTTATGTCTTAATATAACTTTAATCATTCGAAAATTTCGAATAACATTTTCTGTTTGTTTAATATCGGGAGGTGTCAATCCATATTTAAGTTCAAGATTAATATCACGAAGGCTGAATAGTTCTTTAGGGTTCTTTTTAAATAGGTTGAGTATTTCGTCTTTTTTTGTCATGTTGATCTCTTATTTGAATTTCTTTGAATGTTTTTCTAATCTGTACGCCGCCGCTTTTTGTTTAGCGTCTTGTTCATTTTTAATATTTTTATCAGCAGTACTGAAAGATTTAACACAACGTTTACCTGCGGCATTAGTCCAACTAGCTATCCATTCGATACGGGGTGACTGGAAGCCGTTAGGACACACCATTCGATGAACGCCACACATCCCTGTCTTATTGTTAACGTGAAGGTGTTCGCGCTCTATAACCTCCCCATGTTCTTTATAATAAGTCCTGTCAAATTGAAGTTGTCTCAGCATTTTTTTTTGAAATACCTTAGCCGCTTTTAATGCTTTTACACTACTTCCTCCATAATCTTTAAAATTAAAATTGCCACTTCCTCCGGGAGTAGGGATTC
>CAYXAZ010000153.1:0-4883 GCA_964463085.1 uncultured Flavobacteriaceae bacterium
CCCTGTCCTTTACTTAGCATTTGAGACAAAGGAAGATGCTGAAATTGCATCAGAGCAGCATATTTGTTTGGCAAGAAATGAAGATATTCTATATCCAGAACCAGAAATCATAGAAACAACACAACAAGAATTTGAAGAAAATGAGAATCTCTTTTATGGATTTGAATTGGTTTTCGAGAAAAATGATAATTCGTTCCTTGTCGGTTATAACCGAATGAACAACAGCAAACCTATGTATGGTTGGTTAAGGGTCGTTGGCAATCCTGTTAAAAACGTATTTTGATGGTCGTTGTCTGCAGACATATTAAGGCCAAAGGGAAGCCGGATTTTACACCATTGCATACGCATTTGCAACAGACTGTAATTACAATTGAAAAAATTGCTGAAAGCTTGGGCTTTGATAAAAAAACAGCGAGATACGGAGCAATTCTACATGATATTGGTAAAGCAAGCCCAATATTTCAAGAAAGATTATCGCCAAATTACAAGCGGAAAGAAAGTGACAAACCATATAGACATGAAATAGCATCTCTGTTTTTCCTCTCATTATTTGATGAAGCAATTCATCCCCAATTAATTGAAATGGTAGTTGCCCATCATAAATCTATTAAAGATGATGCAAAACTGAAAGGAATCTTAGATTTAAGGCAATTGCATAAAGATGTTTTTGGAATGCATAGCCATGATTGGGAAAGTTGGTCCAAAGACGCACTTGAGATATTAGCTTCATTTGGAATTCAAACACATGACATTAGTTTGGATGAAGCTAAAGAGAATTATAATAAAGCCTTGAACTACTCAAAGGAGAATGTCCGTAAGCAAGGATATTCCGAATGGAAAGGTTTATTAATGGCTTCCGATCATTTTGCATCTGCAATGGTTGATGAAACTGAAAAACAGTTACCAAGATTATTTAAAACACCCAATCTTAACTTTTTTGAACGAAAGCACCAATTATATCCTCTTTCATTAATTAAGGCAAGCTCGGACAAGAAACATACACTTGTTGTAGCAAGTACCGGAGCGGGAAAAACAGATTTTTTGTTTCGAAGGTGTAAGGGCAGGATTTTTTATACATTACCCTTTCAGGCTTCAATAAATGCCATGTATAAACGTGTTGCAAATGATTTAAAAGAAACAAATCCTAATTTGGACATTCGCGTTTTACATTCTGCATCACGAATTGTTGTGAAGAATAAAACCATAGAAGAAAGAACATTACAAGGGCTTATTGGCTCAACAATCAAAATCCTCACACCCCATCAAATTGCATCAATTATTTTTGGAACCCGGGCTTTTGAAGCAACAATTTTAGATATAAAAGGCAACGATGTAATTCTGGATGAAATACATACTTATACAGAGGTTTCCAGAGCTATCGTAATAAAAATTGTTGATGTTTTGAACAAACTTGGCTGTCGTTTGCATGTAGGAACCGCCACAATGCCGTCTGATTTATACAATAAAATCCTGAATATCCTTGGTACAGAAAACGTTTATGAAGTACGTTTACCAAAACCCGAACTTGATAAATTTGACAGACACATCGTCCATAAATTAAAAAGTTGGGAAGATGCAGATATTATTGTTGAAAAAGCTATTGCAGATAACAAAAAAGTCCTGATTGTTTGTAATCGGGTAAAATCTGCACAAGAAAGATACAGCCATTTTAAAACAAAACATAATGTCCCCAGCTTATTAATACACAGTAGATTTAAGCGATGGGACAGAAACGAAAAGGAAAAGCAATTGCTTGGGTTAGATGAAAATGGGAATTCGGTTAACGAATTTAATACTTCCGATAAAGCATGTATTGTTGTGGCAACACAGGTTGTTGAGGTAAGCCTGGATATTAGTTTTGATTTAATGATAACAGAAACAGCACCACTTGACTCTCTTATTCAACGGTTTGGACGGGTAAATAGGATACGAACTTCTGATACAATTGGAAAATACAAACCAGTTTATTTAATACCACCGCCTGATGATAAAAAAGAAGCATTACCATATGATGTAAATATTCTAAAAGCAAGTTTTGCTGTATTGCCTGATAATAAAGTTTTACATGAGCGGGGTTTACAAGAAAAAATTGATACTGTTTTTCCAGAAATCGATGTTATGGATATTGAACAACACTCCATTTTTAAAGCTAATGGAAATATCCAAATAGATAAATTAACACACAGAGCAAAATCATATTTATTAAAATTGCTTGAAATTGACAGCGTAAGTTGCATTCTCGAAAATGATATAGAAGAATATGAACAGGCAAAATTTGAAGACAGAATAATGATGGAGATTCCTGCAAGATATTGGCAAATGAAAAACTTTGCACAATCTGAATACGGTAACAAGCCTTATGTTGTTCCAAATCATTCATATAATAGTGAAAGCGGTTTTGATATCGACAAAGCCAGACAAGAATTCAATCCTAATGATAATTTTATATAAAACCAGAGCCTATGATAACAGTAAATACTGGGCGAACATTTTTGAAAGCCTATAATAAGAAATTCAAAAAAGCACTTTCCGCAAAGGAGTTCTTCGAACAGGAATATTTTGAATCCTTTTTTAATCATTCGAAATATATGCAATGGCCCACCAACTCTCCATTTGTCCAAATGAAAAAAGGACAAAAACCATATTTGTTAAATCTGAAAGAGAGAAAAGAAAAACTGAATAATCTACATGAAAAGATTAGCGCCGGGGATAAAGATGCCAGCATTGCAATTGGTTTCCCCGCGTCAGAATTAAAAGGATATGCTACCACTTCAGGATTAATTACCGATTTAGGCATAGATTATCGAGAAGCTGATATTTATCTTTCATGGATAGGGAGTGGTTTAAGTATTGGCATCGCCGGTGGATTTTCGATATTGTTTAATCAACCGGACATTCTTTTAAGAACCTTTGATGGCTGGAAAGTATACCGAAAGTTTTTAAATGATCCAGCACTCGATAAATTAGCAGGAAACAAGATAACGAGTTGGAATGGACAATGGTTGAGTTATGTCTTTAGTGAAGACTACCGGGAATATTTTGATTATGGCTCTCTTGATAATTTGGGCTTTTTTAAACTTGATAAGTCAACAGTTGTAATCAATACTGTAAAATGGAGCAAGCTATTCTTTAACTTGTCCCGAAGGTTCCCTAATGAAACTTATACCGGTTACGTCTTCAGCTTGGGGCAAACCAATAAAACACTTGGATTTTATCCTTTTAAGTTTCAAGAAGCTGATGTTTTGATTTTTTTCTATGAAAATTTATTTGGGAAAAATGCAGCAATCCAAGATGCTAGGATATATGAAAATTTATATGGTATTCATATCAAAAGGGCATGCGAATTAGGAGCAATTGGATTGCAGGCTTTGGAACCAGAAGGATTACGAAAATACTTTGATAAGGATAAAATGCCGAATCTGAAAAAATCTAAAATATCACGTAAGCAAGAACAAACTGACGAGGAATTTGAAACCTTGCAACAAGAATCTGAAAAGAAAGATTACGAAAATAAAATTATTCCATTTAGAATTTATAAAACCTGGTTACTAGCTATGATTACAAAAAACAAAGAAGAAATGTCAGACTATACTCAAGAGGTTGCAAAAGCAATATACGAGTATAGAGCAGCCGACAAAAAAGGCGCAAAAAAAAGAGCAAATATTGTTAAAAATCAACTATTTGCATCTAAATCTAAAAAAATGTTTTTGGAAGCATTAACTGAAATTATTTCAGATGTTGAAGAAAACAAACTGCAGGTATTTAATGAACTTCGAAACCAAGTTCACATAATGAATACCGAAGACTTTGGATACTTTTTAGTATTACTAAAGTTTGATTATGCTTATCAAGAAAGAATTTCGTAACCCTAAAATTATTAATACTATGAGTACAATTTATGTTAGAACACTTAAAAGAGCCGACCATACAGTTTTTGGCGTAGAAGATGGTCAAAAAAGATATTTCGATCCTCAATTTAAGAGATATGTCCCTTATTCAAGCGGACAACAAGTAAAACGGTCGTTAATAGACAGATTAACCGCTGTTATTAATGAAGTCCCTGCACCAACAACGTTTGTTTTTGACGTGAATAGTAAAGGTGAATTAGGAGAGGGTGAAGTATTTGCCAATTGTAATCCAATGTATGCTGACCAACTATTTGGAGGTTGGATGAAAGCTGCAAAAGGAGGAAAAGAAAGAACGATTAAAAGAAGAAGCCCACTATCAATTTCTGCAATGCGTGGATTACACCCATTACTTGCAGGACTTGACAAAGAAAATGCATCTTTCGACAGAAGTGACCGGCCTAACAATGAGGTAATTGTAAGAGATAAAGATGGTAATCCAATGTCCGAAGATGAAATTATTGCTTTACTGGAAGGTAAAGACAGAAGCCTAAGCAGAAAATGGATACCGGATAACCGGAGAGCAACAGGCCTTTTCGTTCAGGATATTGCTATTGATTTACGTCGTTTGTTTTCCGTATCATTAAATTCTTTCGAACCCGAAATTACCGAAGAAACAGAAACCTTACTTCGTGAGAACGGTTGGAAAGAAAGTGAATATGTTTTTGGGAAATGTTTGGTTGCGCCACCGGAAATGCGGGAAAAATTAATACCAGCATTGGCCAATTCAATCATTAATTGGGTAATTACATCAAATCAATCCAGAACTTTCAGTTTAATGGAAACCTTATCTGTAGCGGTTAGTGATAATGCCAATAAAATTGCCGGGAGCATTAGGGCAAAACTGAGCGAAGAAGATGAAAATAAAGCTATTCCTATTATTGAAGAAGAAATTAATGGAGTTGAAACCTTTGTCACCCTACCCGCAGCAGGATATATAATCACCAAATCGGAAAAAGCAGATGCTCTCGAAAAAGC
>CAYXAZ010000154.1:0-4828 GCA_964463085.1 uncultured Flavobacteriaceae bacterium
ACTACCTTATTTTTTTATCATTAGAATCAAAAAAATGATATTCTAAATATTGGTAAGCATCTCTAGGTATAACTTTAATCCACTTTTTGTATTTGAAAAACCATTTGTTTTGAATTGATGGTAATCCCTGTTTAATATAGGATGCCACAAAGGGATGTACATGTAATGTAATACCTTTTGTAGATTTACCGGCAATTATTTCTAATTGGTTTTCAATTTTTTCAACCAAAATTATCGGTGCCTCTACCTCACCATTTTTATTTGGGTTTTCTTCTTTTGTTTTGATAACCATTTCTGGTCTGACACGTTGTCTGGTAATTTGAACTAATCCAAATTTACTTGGTGGCAATACTTTATGTTTTGTTCTATTTGACTTCATTTCATTCTTTAAATGTTCATAGAGTTTATGTCTATGATCTGCTGAATGCATATCAATAAAATCAACAACAATAATTCCACCCATGTCTCTTAATTGTAATTGACGAGCTATTTCAGAAGCTGCAATTAAATTTACTTCCAATGCCGTATCTGCTTGCGAGTTTGCTTTGTTTGAACGATTACCGCTATTTACATCAATAACATGTAATGCTTCAGTATGTTCAATAACTAAATAAGCACCTTTAGGCATAGAAACTGTGCGCCCAAATGCTGTTTTAATCTGTCTTTCAATACTATATTTTTCAAAAATTGGTACTTTAGACTTGTACAATTTCACAATTGACGCTTTTTTTGGAGCAATACGTAGTATATACTCTTTAAGCTCCTTATATAAAACTTCGTCATTAGTAACTATACTTGAAAAAGAGTCATTAAACACATCTCTAAGTATAGATGAAGCTCTGTTTAACTCTGACAATACTTTTGTCGGAGCATTCGCATTAGGTAATTGTTTACACATATTTACCCATCGCTGTAAAGAATTTTGCAGATCTTCATCTAGATCAGCTACTTTAATTCCTTCAGCTACTGTTCTTAGAATAACTCCAAAACCTTTAGGCTTAATACTTTTTACAAGTCGTTTTAATCTTTCTTTTTCTTTTCTGTTTGATATCTTTTGAGATACCGATATTCTATCAGAAAAAGGAACTAATACCAAATGCCTTCCGGCAATTGAAAGTTCTGAACTTATTCTAGGACCTTTTGTAGAGATTGGTTCCTTAACAACTTGTACTAATAAATCTTGACCAGATTTTATAACCTGATCAATGGTTCCATTTTTATTAATATCTTTTTCAAAATGGAAATTTTTTAAAGTGAATTCTTTAAGTTTACCTGTACTTACTAACTTAGTGAATTTAGATAAAGATAACAATTGCGGTCCTAAGTCATGATAATGTAAAAAAGCATCTTTTTCACTACCAACATTAACAAATGACGCATTTAAACCCGACAATGTTTTTTTAATTTTGGCTAAAAATATATCACCAACATTAAAATTATTATCGTTTGTTTCTTTATGCAATTCAATAAGTCTACCATTTTTTAATAAGGCAAAATCTATATCAGAGGAACTTGATCTAATAATTAATTCTGTTTTCACTCTGTATAAGTTTTATATCCACACTATATTACTATATAATGTAGATGGATTAAAAAATAATTTACAGGTTAAATTGTAACCTGACGAAATTTGTTTGACACAAATTTCTTTTTTCAATGAACGATTAATAACATCAAAAGAAAAAATAGCCTAGGCTATTTTTTCTTTTTATGCCTGTTTTGTCTACTTCTTTTTTTACGCTTATGAGTAGAAATTTTACTGCGTTTTCTTTTTTTACCGCTTGGCATATTTTAACGTTTTTATGAATAATTTATTTTACCGGAACATTCTTTTTAACACCTTCTGAAAATACTTTTGCTGGTTTAAATGAAGGAATATTATGCGCTGGGATTTTAATTGTAGTGTTTTTTGAAATATTTCTACCGGTTTTTTCAGCTCTAGTTTTAATAATAAAGCTTCCAAAACCTCTCAGATATACATTTTTGTCACTTTCTAAAGCTCCTTTTACTTCTTTCATAAAATCTTCTACTACTCTCAATACATCAGCCTTTTCAATTCCAGATTTTTCTGAAATATTGGCTACTATCTCTGCTTTTGTCATTCTAATTATTTAATTTATTATTATTATTCGTATAATTTTAGGGTGGCAAATATAAGACAATTTATCAATTTCAAAAAGCTAAATCGTTAAAATTTAATAAGATAAAAGTAGTATCATTGCAAAATTATTTAATTGAATGCAATTTTCTAACACATTAATATACTGGTATTTACAAAATAAAAGAGATTTGCCTTGGCGAAAGACCAAAAATGCCTACCATATTTGGCTATCTGAAATAATATTACAACAGACCAGAGTAAATCAAGGGCTTGAATATTATAAAGTTTTTGTAGCTACTTTTCCTACTGTTTACGACTTAGCTAAAACTGATGAAGAAGCAGTTTTAAAATTATGGCAAGGTCTAGGTTATTATTCTAGAGCCAGGAATTTATATTACTCAGCCAAGTATATTGTTAACGAGCTCAAAGGAAAATTTCCGGAAAATTATACAGATTTACTAAAACTTAAAGGGGTTGGAGATTATACTGCCTCTGCCATAGCTTCAATTTGTTATGATGAACCAACTGCTGTTGTAGATGGTAATGTATATAGAGTATTAGCACGTTATTTCGGAATAGATACAGTAATTAATTCCACTAAAGGAATTAACTATTTTAAACAATTAGCCCAACAATTAATTGACAAAAAACAACCAGGCACTTTCAACCAAGCTATTATGGAGTTTGGTGCCATACAGTGTAAACCACAAAATCCTGATTGTACTATTTGTCCATTAAATTCAGGATGTATTGCATTGCAAAAAAGAATTGTAAATATACTTCCTGTTAAAGTAAAAAAGATTACAATTAAAAAAAGATATTTTAATTACCTCATTATTACTAATCAAGAAAATAAAACTGTTTTACAACAACGTAAAAATAAAGGTATTTGGCAAAATTTATATGAATTTCCGTTAATAGAAACTTCAAAAGAAATTCATTTAAAGGAATTAATTACTTCAAACGATTTTCATCAGATTATTAAAGGAGATACTCATACTATTTCACTTTTTAATAAAACTCAGACTGTTCATAAACTAACACATCAACACTTATATACAAAGTTTTGGGTTATTTCAACTGATCAAGAAATAGCAAACGGAATTTCATGGAACGACTTTGAAAAGTTTCCCGTACCTACACTCCTACATAATTTTGTGGAAAATTTTAAAACTAATGCGTAACTTTTTTCATTATCTTTGAATATTAATTTAAAATAAAATGGCAGGCACATTAAATAAAGTAATGTTAATTGGTCATCTTGGTGATGAAGTTAAGATGCATTATTTTGAAGGAGGAAATTCTATTGGTCGATTCCCAATAGCTACAAATGAAAGTTACACCAACCGTCAAACAAATGAAAAGGTAACCACAACCGAATGGCATAATATTGTCGTTCGTAATAAATTAGCTGAAATTTGTGAGAAATATCTTAGCAAAGGTGATAAGGTATATTTAGAAGGAAGAATCAAAACCCGTCAATGGGAAGGACAAGATGGAGGCAAAAGATACACTACTGAAATTCATGTAATAGATATGACTTTTTTAACTACTAAAAAAGACCTTACTTCAAATAAGAGTGCACCTTCTACTCCAAAAAATGAAACCACAACATCTGATACTAATAAGGTCGAAGAACCTTCTCAAGAGCAAGATGATGATTTACCATTTTAAGTTTAACCAAAGTTTAGGATAATTGGACCCAGAACCCTTGAGTTTATTTTTAATAATTTCTTCTTTAAATTGGTCATTAGCTTTTGGCATAATAGCTCTTTTTGCATTACTAATTATTTCTGCCTTAATATCAGGTTCTGAAGTAGCTTTCTTTTCATTATCTAAAACTGATTTAGACGATAATTCAGCAAATAAATCTAAAAAAAAACAATCAGTAATTAAATTACTTAAAAACCCAAAAAAACTATTGGCAACCATTTTAATCGTCAATAATTTTATCAATATCTTAATTGTTTTATTATTTGCTTATCTAGGCGAATATTTTTTTAGTGGTATTTTATCTACAGCTTTACGCTTTACGCTAGAAGTTATTTTAGTAACTTTTTTAATATTACTTTTTGGAGAAGTATTACCCAAAATTTATGCCAATAGAAATGCTTTTAAATTTTCTGTTTTTATGATATTTCCTCTTAAAATATTAAACACTTTACTTTCTTTTTTAAGCATTCCGTTGATGAGCCTAACCTCAATTGTTGAAAAAAGATTAGGTAAAAAAAATTCAGACTTTTCTGTAGAAACATTATCTCAAGCCTTAGAACTTACCTCTGAGGAAGCAACTACTAAAGAAGAACAAAAAATTTTAGAAGGAATTGTTACTTTTGGTAATACCGAAACAGTACAAGTTATGTGCCCTAGAACAGATGTTTTTGCTTTATCAGATGATGAAGATTTTGCAGATGTAGTTAAAAAAATAATTAAAAACGGACATTCAAGAATACCTGTTTATCACGAAAATATCGATGAAATTATTGGTGTTTTATTCACTAAAGATTTACTTCCACATCTCAATGAAAAAACATTTCAATGGAAAAAATTGATGAGAGAACCCTTTTTTGTGCCTGAAAATAAAAAATTAGACGATCTGTTAAAAGAATTTCAAGAAATGAAAAACCACTTAGCTATTGTAGTGGATGAATATGGTGGAACTTCGGGTATAATTACATTAGAAGATGTAATTGAAGAAATTGTAGGTGATATTAGTGATGAATTTGA
>CAYXAZ010000155.1:0-4793 GCA_964463085.1 uncultured Flavobacteriaceae bacterium
GACTGATGACTGATGACTGATGACTGATGACTGATGACTGATGACAAAAATAAACTTTTAACATTACTCCCTTACTACTTTCAATGTATCTAGCTCTAAACGTTTTTTAAGCCATAATTTTAATTTCTGCTCTTGTTGCTCTTTTATTTTTCTTTTAATATTATTTTTCCATTTTACGCTAAAAACATTTATAGAGTCCATCTTATTAAAATGGATAGAATCCAGCTTATTAAAACTGGTTGAAATCAGCTTATAATAACTCATTTGTTCAATACCTTCGTAAATAATCTTAGCCTCTTCGCTAATAGTTTTAAAAGGCACTTGACCATCATAAAATTTTGATAACTCACTCTCTAATAAACGAATACGGTCTTCTTTTTCTTTAATATTTTCATCACGTGAGGTAATAATTTTTTGATTTTGGGCATATAGATCAGTTAAATTTTTAACTTCTGCTCTTAGATCAGAATTATCAACACCTTGTTTCATCACCAAGTTTGTTCCTTCAAGCCCAAAATCAGCTAATTTATTTTGCCATTTATTTTGTTCTTCTATAGAAAGGTTTTTACCATATAAAACAATATCTATTTGTTTATTTTTATAATCAAAATTACCATCATCTTCATCAATAATACTAATTCCACTTTCTTTTAATTCTTTTACAAAACTGCTTGCATTTTGTTTAAATTGCTTTTCTCTAAATAGACCGTAAAATTGCCAAATACTACCCGCTAAAATCAAAAATGCAACCAAGGATGCAAATTGAGCGATTCTTTTACGTTTTGCCGAATTTATATATTTTACCATCGGAAAATTTAAAAACTTCACAATCATAAAAGTTGCTAAAGCAATAAAAATAGTATTGATTACAAATAAGAACATAGCTCCGAAAAAGTATTTCGGATTCCCAATTGCTAATCCATAACCTGCTGTACATAATGGTGGCATTAAAGCGGTAGCAATGGCTACACCTGCTACGGTATTGGTTTGATGTGACGGACGAGTAATAGCTATTATTAAGGCCAGACCACCGGCAATTGCTATAAAAACATCTCTAACATCTGGTCTGATCCTTGCTAAGATCTCCGGTGTTGCTTCGTGAAATAACGGAATACTAAAAAACAAAAATGATGTTAATAAACTAAGACCGACCATTACACCTAGATTAACCATCGATTTTCGCAGTGTATCAATATCATTGATACCAATAGATAAGCCAACACCTAAAATGGGTCCCATTAATGGAGAAATAAGCATGGCGCCAATAACAACGGCTGCTGAATTTGCATTTAACCCTATTGAAGCTATGAGTATAGAAAATACTAAAATCCAAGCGGTATGCCCTTGCATTGAAATATTATCTTTTATAGATTGTGCTGTACCTGCTTTATCAGTATTTGTTTTGATGTCTAATAAAGCAGCTAAAAATTCTTTGACTCCACCGATTAATCCGGTAACTTTTTTTTTGGCTTCCTCAGTTTTGACTTCTAGATCTACTTCGGTTTTAGGGGTTTCTTCCATGGGGTTATTTTTGGATACATTAATCTCTCGACTGTACTGAAACAAGTTCAGCATAAACTGCTCGAGGTTACATTCAAAATATTTTTATATTAAATCATCTCCAAACTTCTTTTTCACTTCGGCAACAATTTGTTTGATTTCTTGTTCATTTTTTTTAGGACATATCAATAATACATCTTCCTTTTCAACTACAATAAAATCATCTAATCCTTGAATAACAACATACTTATTTTTTGAAGTACTTACCATATTATTAGAAGCATCTTTAAAAATGGTATTAGCATTTACAATGGCATTTTCGTTTTTATCCTTCTCTAATTTTTCATATAAAGAACTCCATGTTCCTAGATCATTCCATCCAAAATCAACAGGCAGTGTATAAATATTAGTTGCATTTTGCATAATACCGTAATCTATAGAAATGTTCTCGGCATTAGCATAATTATCTTCAATAAAATCATCTTCAAAATCAGTATTAAACGCATGAGTTCCCTGACAAAATAAAGTATTCATTTCAGGTAAATATTTTTCAAAAGCGGTAATAATACTTTTTACGCTCCAAATAAAAATACCTGCATTCCATACGTAATTACCACTTTCAAAAAACTGAGTAGCTGTTTGCAAATCGGGTTTTTCAGTAAACTGATTTACTTTTTTTATTTGATCTGTAGATTTTTCAAATTCGATATAGCCATAACCTGTATTCGGGTATGTTGGTTGAATACCCAAGGTCATTAATATATCTTTTTTAGCACATGCTGTAAATGATGTTTGGATGTTCCTTATAAATTCTTCTTCATTATCTATCCAATGGTCAGAAGGTGCCACAATCATCACAGCATCAGAGTTCTTTTGTTTTATTTTTAATGCTGCATATAAAATGCATGGTGCTGTATTTCGCATAGCAGGCTCTAATAGCAATTGTTGTTCTGTAACTCCGTCAAGCTGACTCAATACTAATTCTTTGTATTTTTTATTAGTTGCAATCAATATGTTTTCTTGTGGAATTAATTTTGCTAATCTCTTAAATGTTTTTTGTAAAAGGGAATCGCCCTTCCCTAACATATCATGAAATTGCTTTGGAAACTTTTGAGTGCTTACAGGCCAAAATCTTGAGCCTACACCACCTGCCATTATTACTGCGTAATAGTTATTATTCATATTTATGATGTTCATTTTTTACACCCCTAATGAGCTATGCTCGGTATCTTCAATGAAAATATATTTTCATCTCGATAGACAATCCTCCTTTTTAAAGTTCTTTTATTAGTTCTACTTCCGCATTCTGATGAAATAAGTATTTTCTATTTGTTTTAAGTTCAACACACTCATAGCGTGTACGTCTTTTATTACCTCGTTCAAAAATACGTTTATTATGTATAAATTTACCTTGTACAGGTATTTCAAAGATAAAACTATTTCCGTTTTTCTCATCAAATTGTTTTAATGCTAATGATAACCTAACATCTGCATCTGTACTTGCTTTTGGGTTTTTTAAATATTTAGCTAAAAATGGTAACAATTCTAAAGGATAAATTTCAGGATTCACAAAAGGTAACATCAGATGTTGAAAATGCTGCTTCCACGCTACCCCATGAGGTTTAACATTGCCAAATTTTTGATATGTTACCAAATGTGCAATCTCATGAATCAATGTCAATAAAAAACGATACTGATTCAAATCATTATTTACCGTGATTTGAAATTGACCCGTTCTTAATTTTCTAAAATCACCATGTTTTGTTTTACGATTATTTACGATTTTTAGTTTACATGGATATTTACTTAATAAATCAATAACCAAGTCAATAGATTGCAATGGAATATATTTTTTTAAGGCTTCTCTCATACTATTATTTATGGTGTAGAAGACGAAACCTGTAATACTTTACCATTGTACATTTTATTACCCGTCAATGCAAAATCAGCAATATAAGTAGCCATTTCTGTAGCAGTTGTTGGTGCTTTATAATCAGGAAAAGCTTCAGCCAACATTTCAGTTTGTACTGCTCCTAAAGCTAATGCATTAAATATTATTCCTTGTTCTTTATACTCTTCAGCTAATAATTCTGTTAAAGTAATAACAGCACCTTTTGAAGAACTATACGCAGCCAAGCCCGGAAACTTCATACTGCCTTGGATTCCGCCCATACTACTAATTGTCACAACGTGACTACCTGATTTTAAAAAAGGTAATAATATTCTGGTTAATTCAGCTACAGCGAAAACATTGACTTTAAATACTTCAATAAAATCTTGAACAGTTGTTTTTGCAAAAGGTTTATTAATTAATTTTCCTGCATTATGAATTATTATATCAACTTCAGACCAACTTTTAGTAACAAAATCAGAAACTTTTTTAAGTTGATTTTCATCTGATATATCTATTTGTAAAACATGAATGTTTTTATAATCAGCTTGTAATTTATGTAAGAATATTACATTTCTTGACAGAGCCAACACTTGATTGCCTTGTGAAGCTAATAATTGTACCAATTCAAAACCTATACCTCTGCTGGCACCCGTTACAATTATTTTTTTAGCACTCATTATTCAGTTAAGTTAGATTACGTTAGAAATCTACCACTTTTTTTTGATACATTTATACTCTGAATATAAAATTTATTAACTAGACTTTATCAAATTATGAAAAAAATTATCACCTTATTTAGCCTATTGTTTACTCTATTCCTTTCTGCTCAAAGCACCTATTTACATTGTGGAAAATTGATAGATACAAAAAAGGGTAAAGTATTAAATGAAATGACCATAGTTGTTACTGATACTAAAATTACTACTGTACAGAAAGGTTATATTCAACCGTCATCTGATAAAGACATCATTATTGATCTGAAAACTAAAACCGTAATGCCGGGCTTAATAGATATGCATGTACATATTGAAGGACAACTAAGCCCGAAAAGATATATTGAGCCTTTTGTATTGAATGATGCAGATATAGCATACAATGCACAAAGGTACGCTAAAACTACATTGATGGCTGGGTTCACAACGGTAAGAGATCTAGGTGGAAGTGGTGTGAATGTATCTTTACGAAATGCTATCAATCAAGGGAAAGTTGTGGGTCCAAGAATTTTAACTGCTGAAAAATCATTAGCAACAACAGGAGGTCATGCCGATCCCACAAACGGTAGAAATAGAAAATTAATTGGTGATCCGGGACCAAAAGAAGGTGTAGTAAATAGTGTTGATGATGCTAGAAAAGCAGTAAGACAGCGTTATAAAAATGGTGCAGACATGATTAAAATTAC
>CAYXAZ010000156.1:0-4751 GCA_964463085.1 uncultured Flavobacteriaceae bacterium
AATGCATAAAATTCCTTAGCGCCCATTTACGCACAAATGTGCATACCACCCAAATTTGGCTTTGAATTTGCAAAGGGTGGGGCTACTTGGTTATGGGTTAGTGCATCAGGAGACTTATCAGAAGAGGCTTTTGATAGTGCAGGGGATAATGTAAGTGCTGCCATTGATCTTGTGAAACTTATTACAGCTCAAAAAAGTGAAAATAATTGCACATAAAATCTTCACTAAAAATTCACATTAATATTTGGGATATTGAATTTTGTACGTTTTGATCGTTGATAGGAACTTAGAAGGCGATATTATAGGGTTTTATGTGACTGTCATTACTAAATATCATAAAATATTCAAATTAGGAGCATCAACTATATAATCATCTTGAGGTAGTATCTCATTAATTGTATAGCTTCCAGCTAATACAAAGCCTCCAATTAATACACCTTTAGCTGGGTTTCTTGCACTCAATGAGTATCCTGCTGCTGCTCCCAATATCCCCAATAATGGTTCGGCGAGTGGAAAACTATCCATGTCTTGCATATCATTATAGAGATACATTTCTGGTTCTTCGTTTAAAGGACGAGGCTCTGTATTTAATGCCGCTCCTGCCTCCCACCCAACGCTACCTGCTGCAATTGTTCCACATGTTTTACCAACAAATGCAGGGATGATATCTTTTGTGTTATTCTCGTTACCTTGTTCTCTGCTCATAAATTATCCTTTGATATGCTTGTAATTTTATTTTAGCATATATTTGTAACGGTATTGAATGCTTTATGAAAAATACATTAAACCCATCGAGTAATCATAAATTACCCAACAAGTGGCGTTTTACGTACCTTTATAGGATTTAAGCCACAAAAAGATTATTCAAAATTTTCTTATTAATCCATCCCAAAAAATTAGAGTCGGGATGATTATACTAATTTAGATTTATTTCTGTAGCTGGATCGTCAGTAATCCTCTCGGTCCATTTTTTTTCTTTCTCCGTCTGTTTTTTCTGGTTTTTCTTGAAAAAAACGGCGACAAAGATCCCTGATAATATAATGGACAGGCCTGTAATTACTAGCCCCCATTTTGGCTTTTTTTCTAGGCGTTGAAGTTGACTCTTTTTTTTTAATTTATCTTCAATCGTATCTTGATTATTTTTTACTTCGTTATAACTATTTATAGGATCATTCGTAGCAAATTCCGTTTGAGGAGCTGCTCTTTGTGATTCAACTTCTATCGGGATAGTAGAAATTTTTCCATTCTGTGAGGTAACAATTTTGTCTAATTTATTATCAGAGGATATATGCTTAATGGCTTTATCCCATTCGTTATCTCCTAAGATATTACCTTTTGGTAGTTCGGTTTCAAATATTTGGCTTTTCTTATAATTTGGATGATTTTTCTCAGCTTCTTCAAATAATCTTTCTAAATCATCTTTTATAGTATCTGATTCTAATATTTGGTTAAGCTCTGAGTGGTTAGGTATGCGAGTTCCTATAGGTGCGTGATAGCCTAGAAAAAAAGGTTTGTTTCTTCCCCCAGATGTATCTCCATGCCTTCTGTCAATGGATTGCGGATGGTGCTCACCAAGAATATTGTGAACCCTATCACTAAAACCTATTAATACATCATCACCACATGTTGTTAACATCCATATTTTTTTCTCTCCAGGTGCTTGATTTGTTTCGTTAACATATCTGCTTATAAATCTATATTCATTGTGCCATCTGGATGATTTTTCCAAATTACCCGCAATATCAAAATAATCCTCACCTCTGATTTTAGAGCGTAATGTTGGTTGCCATTTATTCATTAAGTTTCCCTATCTGTTAGTGTTGATTTTCCTAAGTGGCAGCCCTTGGCTATGTTCGTGATTATTAGATATAGCATATAGCCTCTTTTTGTAAATAATTAGCGCTTCATTATTTATAAATACATCATTATCAATAGCATTTAAGATGCTAGAACCAAATTTTTTTAAAGATTCTAATTCTGATAAATGGTGATAATATTTATCTAAATACTCTTGATGTTCCTCTGCTTGTGATTCAACCCGATAGCTATCTGAGTCTACTTTAAAGTCTAACTCACTTTGAAATTTATAACCTGATGAAAAGAAGTTATCTATTTTATCAAACATATTCATATTTCTTCTTTTTTCGGCCTTATGCTTGGAATCGCTTAGCCATTTTTTAGTTATTCTTAGGTAGTTAGATGCTTTATCCTTTTCTTCCTCAGCTTTTTCTTTTAGTGGTTTATGATATTTAGCTCCACTATGTAACCCTATACTAAGACAAAACTCAAAAGGTAGTGTGATATTTAATGGTTCATATTCCCCTTGTTTATCTATATTATTACCTATAGATACCCCTGTTATCATAGATATACATTCAGCTTCTTCGCTAAAAAAATTAGGAAAACTATTTATTATTCTCTGATAACCTTTTTCAACTAATTCTTTATCGTGACCTATTTTATCGAACTTACTTAGAGCAAAAACAAAAGGAACTCCATGTAATGAGTATTTTGCACCTTTTTTTCTTTCTATAACTGAGTCAAGAATAGAGCTAATATTTTTTATCGCACTATAGCTTTTGAATTTAGCATTACTATTTGCTGTTACATTAGTTGAGTCGATTAGTATAATAAAAGCATCGCATGTAGATAGTTCATTTATAGTATTCTCGATATCATCAATGTTATTCCCCTTTTTCTTAGTATATCCTCCAGGATAGTCAATGAGTTCAATGTTAATATTCTCTCTTTTTATTTGATGGAGGAGATTTATTTGATATGAGGTTCGTTCTCCTGTTCCGTCGGGTAACGAGCCTTCTAGCATATTCTCAAACCATACCTCTAAATCTCCTTGTTGTTTCGGATTTGAAAATTCAAATAAAATAGGATATTCCGATTTTATTTGACAGCTTCTTTCACCTAATTCACTAAAGAGGCTAGTTAAATAACAAGTTTTTCCTGCTTTTTGAGGGGCTAACATGGCTATTTTCATATTTATACTTCATTAATATTAAAATTCATTAGCAATAGATTTTCCTGCCACTCGTAACACATCTCTTAATTTCTCATTACTTTCAGCCTCATTATTAGCAACATCAATGTTATTTGTCAGTAATTCTAAACCTACATTATCAAGTATATCTTTTAATCTTTGTATGTATTCTATACACGATGGTTGATTAGGAGGCATTTGCTTCATAATTCTAGGTATATCATCTATCCGTTCAGGTTTTGTGATTTGGTTGTTATCCGCCAAACATTTCACTGATTCCAGAATGAAATTTTTTGTTTCTTCTTTGCCTCTGGATTTAACTACACATTCAGCCATCCCTAACCATATTTCTGGAGCCATCTCTGGTATATTGGATGCTAATGCCGAAGAGGCGATTAAATAATGGGCAAGTACTTGCCCTGTAGCTCCCTGAATATACTGATTTTCAACATCAAATATACCCTCTTTAATAAGTTGAGGCAATAAAGGAGCAATACCAAAATTTAAGTAATGGAGATCAGCATTAACTGCTATTTGCATTTTATAAGCTTCAGCAAGGTAGTTAATAGCTTGTGTTTCTATGGCACTATTATGGATACTTGTACTATGAGTGTTTTCTATAGGCTGTTGTATATTTTCTTCAGCAAACACCTTTTTTAGATTTAATAGTTCATTGGTTTGGAATAATTGATATAGTGGTGATTTATCACCTATTAACTGTTGTTCTTTAAGTATTTCTGATAATTTGGAGCCACTATGTAATTGTTCTGTTTGTTTTCGAAATAAAATAGACAATGCAACATTCTGTGATTCTGCTCTTTTCTTTGCAATTGCATAATTAGGAATTCTACCCAGAGAAGAAAACCCTCCACTCGCATAATTACTATTCCAAGTCGCCATTCCTAAACTGCATGATTGTTCATTTATTCTATTTGCCTCTAACCACATATAAGGGTGGTGGGATAATTCCGTTTGTAGAACACGATAAGCACTTTCTCCTCTTAACCCTTTAGGATTCAAAATATCTGGATCATATAGATAAACAGGTCGTGGACTGCTATAGGCATTAAAATAAGATTGCACAAAACTGCGAATATTCTCACTTAGCTCGTTTGAATGAACATCATTCCATGACTGGTCATTATAAGCTCCTCTAAGAGTGAGATGTCGCGGGGGAACAATAAAGCATCTTAGTGCATCGTAAGGTACATTATTTTCTATATATTCAATTGGAGAATTAAAAGGATGAATCCCAGAACGTTTTTGCTCTTGAATACTATAATTTATTTCTTCTTTACGGTTCTTTAATGAATCTTTATGTAATTCCCATTGTGTTTCTTCATTGCGTTGCTGCATCCTTTCTGTATGTTTTCTATTTTCTTTTGCAATATCTTGTTGGGAGTTCCTATTAATTTCTGCGGCCTTCTTATTATTTCTTCCTGTTAAATAATAGATAACAGCTAATCCTATTGATGCAGTTATAGGCTCCATTTAGATATCCTCAAATTTAGGAGAAAACTTTAAGAGTATGATATCACAAAATTTTCATTAATTAATGATATGCATTATGTCTAAATACTAATATAGTTTGGATAAAAACTGAGCCTCACAAAAAAACGTAAGTCTCAGCCCTACGGGTAACGATCCCTAACGCGGTCTGGGTGAGGTAAAGAGTATGACGAATAATGATGCGGACGTAATTATAATATTCACCCGATGTTATATTTTTTGATTTGGATGTCATCGATAAATATTTCGT
>CAYXAZ010000157.1:0-4487 GCA_964463085.1 uncultured Flavobacteriaceae bacterium
TTTAATCTTGAAAAAAAAGTTACCTATTCGGTTACCTGACCGTTTATCTTTTTTTTCGTATCTTTTATTTCAGAAAGCAAGACTTTCTATGTGATTTGACTTTCGTTAAGATTTATTTATTCACTTAAACGAAAGAAAAATGAAAACTTCAAAAACATTCAAAATTCTAATTTGGCAAAATACTGCCAAGAGAAAAAACAATCTTGCGCCTATTTATGCAAGAATTACGGTCAATGGTAAACGAGCTGAAATCAGTTTAGGTACAACATACGCTATTGATTTCTGGGATAGTAAAATGAGTAGAGCAATCGGAAGAAGTGCTACTGCAAGAGTACTTAACGAAGAATTAGATACTATCCATACCGACATTACAAATTCTTATAAAGAACTTCTAAAGGAGGGCAAGCATATAACTGCACAATTAATAAAAGCTAGGTATTTAAAATTGGATAATAATCAAATGACATTACTCAAGTTAGATACCTATCATGCTTCTAAAATGGAAGGTGTTTTGGCAAAAGGAACTCTTAAGAATTATAAAGCTACCACAAAATACATAACTGCTTTTTTGAATAAAAAGCTGAAAACGCCTGATATATCCTTACAGTATATTCGCTATAATTTTATTTTGGAATTTGAGCAATTTCTAAGAAATAAAAATAATAATATCAGTATACAATCATTGAATAATAATGGTATTATGAAGCATTTAGAGCGTCTTAATAAATTGATGAATCTAGCTGTAAAGCTAGAATGGATAGAAAAGAATCCCTTTTTGAATTATGATGTAAAATATAATAAATATGACAGACCTTTTTCATCTGCTATTGAATTACGACAATTGGAAGAAGTGGAATTGCATGAGAAAAAGCATGTGTTAGTTAGGGATATATTTATTTTTGCATGTTATACTGGACTCTCTTATATCGACTTAAAGAATCTTACAAAGGATAATGTTGTTTACGGAATTGATGGTAAGAAATGGCTTTATCTTTATAGAGAAAAAAGTACCATTCCTGTTAAGATTCCATTATTACGTAAGGCATTAAACATTATAGAAAAGTATCATGATTATGATATTACAAATAGATTACTTCCTGTGTACTCAAATCATAAAATGAATACCTATATAAAAGAGGTTGCAACAATTTGTGAAATAACTAAAAATCTCACTTGTCATGTAGCGCGTCATACATTTGCTACTACAGTTGCACTATCTAATGGTGTACCTATTAAAACGCTATCAAAGTTACTTGGTCATAGTAAACTTTCTACAACCCAAATATATGCTAGAGTTCTTGACGATAAAATAGGAAAAGATATTTCTAAGTTACAAGATGTACTAAATAATGATGAAAGAAGTGCATCATAATAGTGAAATTATTGAAGATAATTAAAAAATTGCTGTTTAAGGCTGTTTTTTACTTTATCGAATTAAAATCTAAATATGATTGGTTTGTAGTTTGTATACTGAAAGTTAAATCACATTGAAAGGCTGTCATGAGGCTTATGTTTCATTGACAGTCTTTTTTATTATTATCATTAAAATAACTTTTCCATTTTTTAATTTACTACACCATTTATTAACGTTTCCATAGTGTCAAAAATATAGTGATTCTCAAAAAAGGGGGAAAAACCCCCTGAAAAAAGGGGAAAAATCCCATTGATATATCAACATTTGTTGCATAACTTTCAAACTTGAATATTTCTTTAATATAATTAACTTCTTAGCCAAATGACTACACATAATATATGCTGGTGGAATCTTGAAAATTTATTCGATATTGAAAATTCCCCAAGAAGAAGTGATCTTCTCAATAAAACTCTAAAAAAGGAGTTAAAAGGTTGGTCACAGAGCATCCTCAATAAAAAAATTAATAATCTTACTTCAGTTATATCCAAAATAAACAATGGAAAAGGTCCAGATATCTTAGGTGTTTGTGAGGTTGAAAATGGTCATGTGTTAAAACTATTAACGGGAAAGTTAAATTCTCAATTAGCGAGAAATTATACTTTCTCAATTATCGAAGGTGAAGACAAAAGAGGTATAGACACTGCACTTATTTATGATGACAATATCTACACACAGAACCCTGAAACTTTTACCTTAAGAATTTCAAAAAGAAATACTACAAGAGATTTATTCCAAGTTCAATTAACAACTAGTTCGGGAAATCTTCTTGTATTAATCCTTAACCACTGGCCATCTAGATCTGGTGGAGTTTATCAGTCTGAACCCTATAGAATTATGGTTGCCGAAAATTTAGCCTTTTGGGTCAAACGCATACATGAAGAATTAGGAGATGATACATCTATATTGTTAATGGGTGATTTTAATGATAATCCTTTTGATCGATCAATGACAAATTATTTACAATCTACGAATACTAAAAGGAAGGTAATGAATGCAAAAAATCACTATTTCTATAACTTAATGTTCGAATTTATGGATAGTGGAGTTGGAACTTATGTCTTTGGTAGTGAAGTAAATATATTAGATCAATTTCTTGCATCTAAAAGCATACTTAGCCAAAGTAACTCACATCCATTTAAAATTGATTCTGTGAGAATAATTGATTTTCCTGAAATGGTGAAAGGAGTTTATAAAAAAGCCATTAGGTTTTCAAGACCAACAAAAAAGGACTTTGATAAAGATGGGTTTAGTGATCATTTACCCATTAATTTGATTCTAAAAGAGTCATAAATAAAAACCAATCCGATAAAATGTAAATAAATGTCGTTAAATATTCCTAAAGCCCCATTAGAAAAATTACTTTGTTACTTTTAAAAATAATGAAGCGCATTCTCTTTGACAGTTAATATTTCTATTAATTTTCAAATATTGATTTTACTTCTCTATGAATTCTTTTAAAATTATCTTGTAATTCATCTTTTGTTTTGGCTATCAGCTTTGGCAATGCTTTAGATATCTTAGGAAGTTTAAATTGCACTTTTTTATCCTTCCCATCAAAGAAAACTACAAACTCACCTTGTTGTAAACCATAGAAAGCATCTGCGCGAGTTTTAGCAACTTCCTTCTCCCCTTGTGTCACTCTGGTGTCAAAATTTAGATTGAAACCTTTATTGATACTTCTTGTTTTTTTCTTTACAATTTCAAAAAAACGTTCATAGTATTTAGCGGTATCAGGATCGTTGGCTTTTCCAAAAAATTGATAGGAAAGATTGCTTAAAATGGCTCTGCTTGCTTTATCTCCATACAGTAGATCATTTTGAATTTTATCTTGCAATACATATAAGGTGACGATATCATAGGCTCGTAGGGTTGCCGGAATTCGATGCATATTTAAAAGGCGTATGGTAGAGGCTTCTTCCATCAATACAAAGGAGGGTCTCTGACCCCGTTCACTCATTTGTTTGGTAATGGTATGCAGTATAGTGGCAATAACAGGAGATAAAGAAATTTCTCTTTTTGGATTGTTGACAATAGAAATTACAGCAGGGTTTTCAGGGTTATTTATATCTAGCGGAACTTCGTCCGCAGAGAGGGTCATAAATATTTTTTGAGTACTTATTTTTTTAAAAGCATTAGCTAAGGTACTTTTTACGCCTGCAGTCTGTCTATCGGAATCCATACCACTTATAAAAGCATCTGCCATAGCTTTAGAAGTTAGATTGGCACTTAGAAATTTAACCAATGCCTTTGTACTTAGGTGTTGGTATAAAGCAATAAGATGGGGCAAGGTACAATAGTCCTTATAATCTGTCTTTAACCGCCATATCATCCCTCCTATCAGTCCTTCTACGGCATCATTAAAAAACCGTGAAGCTCCTGTACTTCCGCTTTCTTTTAATTCTAATAGGTTTTCCAATAATACCCGTGATATTTCATGTACACTTTCTTCGTCAGGGATATATTTAGGGGCAATAGGATTTACCCTGTGATAAATAGGGTCAAAGGAAACAATATAGAATTTAGTTGTTCCTTTTTCAAAAACGGGATATGCCATTTCTGTAATTTCAAAATTTTTGTAATCATGTAGTACTCCACAAAAGGAATGTTTAGCAAAATGTTCTAAAAAATTATAAACTACGCTTTCAGTCTTACCACTTCCTGCTGCTCCGATAATAGATACGCCTCTACGAATATTTTCGAGTTCTAGCGTACTTCCTTTTATTTTAAGGGTAACCTTGTATTTTTCATTTGGATTACTGGTTGTTTTTTCTTTGGCAAAGAATATATAAAACAATAGGTTTATAAAGATAAAAGGGAGTATTCCAAAGAGTATAACCTTTATAAATAATTGGATTTCGATTTGCCGATATGTATAATAGCTTAATCCTATTATACTAACTAACATTATAAAAAAACCATGTCTTAGTTTTCGTATGATAATATACGATAATCCGCACCCTATAAAAAAATAACCTATCCTTAATAAATCTATTTGTTCCATGATCTTATATCTTAATATTAAATACCTATTGAACTTGATCGTATAGCAACCTCGATTCCTCTTTTTAATTTT
>CAYXAZ010000158.1:0-4438 GCA_964463085.1 uncultured Flavobacteriaceae bacterium
TTTATCAATTTTAAATTTTTTGTATTACAAGTAGCTGTTATTTTGACATTATACTGCTTAGCAAATTGTAGGAGAGCTGAACCAATTCCTCCTGTTGCTCCATTAATAAGTATTCTTTGTCCAGATTGAATATTCACTTTGTGGATAAAAGTATAAGCATAATGAGCTCCTTCTAAACTTGCAGCAGCTTGCTTATAATTTGTATTTTCAGGAATAGGAAATAAATTTTTCTCTGTTGATACGATGTATTCAGCTTGTGATTCTGAACCTGTATCGTTAAAACCAAATACTTTATCATTAACCTTATATGACTTAACATTTTTTCCTATTGATACTACTTTACCTGCAAAATCTGTCCCCAATATAATTTTTCTTGGTTTAAATAATCCTAATACAAATCTCATAATAAATGGTTGAGCTGTGAGGATTGCACAATCTGTTCTATTTACTGTAGTAGCATAAACTTTAATTAATATCTCATTGTCTTTCGGAATAGGTTTTTCAATATTCTCAATTTTTATCTGATTTGATGAACCATATTTCCTACGCATTGAAGCTTTCATTTTTTGCATATTTAGTTTTTCTATAATGGAGTACAACATAAGGATATAGTTACTAGTAACTATATCTACATTATATCTGTAAGTTATTATTTTTTCTTGATTGTTATAATACTACTATTATCTTAAAATTAGATTTACGTCTTTGTGAGGGAATCCCGTTCCGATGTGGCTATCGGGAGCTGGGACGACCGTGGCAATCTCTTAATTGACTGAGAGACTTGCCACATCACGCAAAAAAAGCGTGATTCGCAGAGACGTATAAAATTTTATTTATTCCGAAACACCAACTCATCATCAAAAGCATCTAATAAAATATTACTTTCAGCTGTTATCTTACCTGCCAGTATTTCTTTAGACAATTCATTTAATACTTTACGTTGTATCACCCTTTTGATGGGTCTTGCTCCAAATTGAGGGTCATAACCTTGTCTTGACAGACTTTGAATAGCTTCTTCTGTTGAAGAGAAAGTAATTCCTTTTTCTGCAAGCATACTGGTTAGACTCGTTAATTGTAATTTAACAATTTGAGTAACTTCTTCTCTATTGAGTGGTGTAAACATAATGGTTTCATCAATACGGTTTAAAAACTCAGGTCTGATAGACTTTCTTAATAAATTTAAGACTTCATCTTTAGTTTTATCTAGCACCTTAGTTCTATTATCCATATCAAGGTCTTCTAAATTCTCTTGTATAATATGAGCACCCATATTTGAGGTCATAATGATAATGGCATTTTTAAAATCGGCTACACGCCCTTTATTGTCGGTCAATCTACCTTCATCTAACACTTGTAACAAGATATTAAAAGTATCAGGATGCGCTTTTTCAATTTCATCTAATAAGATTACAGAATAGGGTTTTCTGCGCACGGCTTCTGTGAGTTGACCACCCTCTTCATAACCAATATATCCCGGAGGTGCTCCTACCAATCTACTCACGGCATGACGTTCTTGATATTCGCTCATATCAATTCTAGTCATTGCTTTTTCATCATCAAATAGATATTCTGCCAATGCTTTTGCGAGTTCTGTTTTACCAACTCCAGTTGTTCCTAAAAACAGGAATGTACCAATGGGTTTTTTATCATCTTGTAATCCGGCTCTTGAACGACGGACAGCGTCTGAAACAGCTATAATAGCTTCATCTTGCCCAATGACACGTTTGTGAAGTTCATCTTCTAAATACAATAATTTTTCACGATCACTTTGTAACATTTTTTGAACGGGAATTCCGGTCCATTTTGCAACCACTTCAGCAATATCTTCACTGGTAACTTCTTCTTTTATTAGTGCAGTTTCCTGATTTTCGGCTAATTTTGATTGGAATTCTTTTAAAGTTTCTTCTTCTTTTTGAATCTTTCCATAACGGATTTCAGCTACCAATCCGTAATTACCTTCGCGTTCAGCACGTTCAGCTTCCAGTTTATATTTTTCAATATTTTCTTTAGCTGTTTGTATTTCATCAACTACATCTTTTTCACTTTTCCATTTAGCATAGATGCTATCACGTTCTTCCTGTAGATCAGCCAGTTCTTTACGAAGCTGTTTTATCTTTTTATTATCTCCTTCACGTTTAATGGCTTCAATTTCAATTTCTAACTGCATAATATTTCTATCTAACACATCTAATTCTTCCGGTTTTGAATTGATCTCCATTCGTATTTTTGCAGCAGCTTCATCCATTAGATCAATGGCTTTATCTGGTAAGAATCGATCAGAAATATAGCGTTGTGATAATTCAACAGCAGCAATAATGGCACTATCCTTTATTTGTACCTTATGATGTGTTTCGTATTTTTCTTTGATTCCGCGAAGGATAGAAATAGCACTTTCAGTATCAGGTTCTTCCACCATAACCTTTTGAAAACGACGCTCTAACGCTTTATCTTTTTCAAAATATTTTTGATATTCATCCAAAGTGGTAGCACCAATAGCACGTAATTCACCACGAGCCAAAGCAGGTTTTAAAATATTAGCTGCATCCATAGCACCTTGTCCACCTCCGGCACCCACCAAAGTGTGTATTTCATCAATAAAAAGAATAATATCTCCTTCGGCAGAAGTTACTTCTTTAATGACCGATTTTAAACGTTCTTCAAACTCTCCTTTATATTTTGCACCCGCTATCAGTGCACCCATATCTAAAGAATAAATTACTTTATCTTGTAAATTTTCAGGCACATCACCTTTAACGATGCGATGTGCTAACCCTTCCGCAATAGCGGTTTTACCGGTTCCAGGCTCACCAATAAGTATCGGGTTATTCTTCGTTCTACGTGATAGAATTTGCAAAATTCTACGAATTTCATCATTACGACCAATAACCGGGTCTAATTTACCATCATTGGCTAACTGATTTAAATTTTTAGCATATTTATTGAGTGAATTATAAGTATCCTCAGCACTTTGCGAAGTTACTTTACTTCCTTTTCTGAGTTCTTCAATAGCAGCTTTTAGATCTTTTTCATTAACTCCATTGTCTTTTAACAGTTGAGCTGCCGCACCTTTAGATTTTAAGATTGCCAATAATAAATGTTCAATTGAAACATATTCATCTTTCATTTTTTTAGCAATATTGGCAGCATCGGTCAACATAGTACTAGCTGTACGAGATAGCATGAGCTCTGCGCCTGTAACTTTAGGGAAGCTTTGTATTATTTTTTCTAGCGCTTGCTTGAAAATATCAATATTGACACTTAGTTTATTTAGTATAAATGGTGTAACATTTTCATCAACTTCAAAAATACCTTTTAATATATGTGCATTTTCAATTTGTTGCTGTTCTAAGCCTTGTGCAATTTGTTGAGCTTGTTGCACGACTTCTTGTGATTTTATAGTGAAATTATTAAAATTCATAGTGTTTTCTTTTTCTAAAGAATAGTCAAAATGTGTTCCATAGTGAGAAACTAGTAAACAACACGTCAAAATGTCTGTAAAACACTATAAACACTGACTTTTTTACAGGTATTTAGGCAGTTCACGAATAAATTTTTGATAATATAAAACTGTTATTTCAATAATGGAGGATTAGGGTATTATTGATTTTAATAAAGTATGATTTTGCCTTATTGTACTTAGGTATGTCGATTTAATAAAACAACTAAAGGCAATCTTTTTTCTTTAGTCTTAAAACGATTTATGCTGAACTTGTTTCAGTAAGCAGTCTTATATCATATTCAATTACTTACAATTTCAAAACATAACATATGAAGGAGAAATTGACATTTATCAGTTAAATAAAATAATATATCTTTGAAAAAAACAGTATGCCACAAACACAAGATCTATTTATTGAAGTTGAAGATCAGGAAAGAGCAATTTTTTACAGAAAAACATATTCGCATGTCGCATTGGCAATATTGTTATTTGTTGTTGTTGAATATTTCTTACTACAGTCAGAAACTATAGTAACTTTTATGCTTTCGCTAACTCAAGGCTATTTGTGGTTATTGTTATTGGGCGGATTTTGGTTAGCAACCAATTTTGCTGATAAAATGGCACACAATCTGAGTAGAGATAAACAATATATAGGCTTGCTTTTGTATGCTGTGGCTGAAGCATTTATATTTGTACCTATACTTTATATCGCTATGAATTATAGTAGCCCTGATGTGATACAACAAGCAGGAACTGTAACACTATTTCTATTTTTAGGATTAAGTTCAGTAGCATTATTTACAAAAACTGATTTTTCTTTTTTACGTTCTGCACTAACGATAGGTTTTTTTATTGCCATAGGTTTAATTGTTGCAGGTACTATATTTGGCTTTGACTTAGGATTATGGTTTTCTGTTGCCATGGTTGCTTTTGCAGCAGGCACGATTTTATATCAAACATCAAAATTAAAATATGAATACCAACCAGATCAATATGTTG
>CAYXAZ010000159.1:0-4370 GCA_964463085.1 uncultured Flavobacteriaceae bacterium
GGACAGTTATGAGCGCATCAGAAATAGTAAATAAAGTTTGGAACTACGCCCACGTATTACGTGATGATGGTGTGGGGTATGGTGATTATGTTGAACAAATCACTTATTTAATATTCCTTAAAATGGCCGATGAACGTGAAGTCTCTGGTCAAGAAACAAAAGTACCTAAAAAGTATGCATGGGCTAAATTAGCAAAGTTAGATGGTGATGATTTAGAAAATCAATATCGCCACACTTTAGAAAGTTTGGGTAAACAAGGAGGGATGTTAGGAACTATCTTCCGTAAGGCGCAAAATAAAATTACAGACCCCGCCAAGTTAGAACGCTTGATCAAAATGATTGAGAAAGAAAAATGGTCTACCTTACCAGCAGATGTAAAAGGTGAAATTTACGAAGGTTTATTGGAACGTAATGCACAAGATGTTAAAGGTGGTGCAGGGCAATACTTTACCCCACGTCCCTTAATTGAAGCGATGGTAGAGGTGATGCAACCCAAAGCCACTGATACTGTAGCTGATCCAGCTTGTGGTACGGGTGGTTTTTTATTGGCTGCACATGATTACATGGCTGCTCAAGCCAGTTCTAAAAAAGAACAACGTCATCTTAAAGAAAAGGCCTTTCGTGGCAACGATATAGTCGATAGTGTCGTGCGCTTATGTGCTATGAATTTATACCTGCATGGTATTGGTGGTGATGAATGCCCAGTAACAGCAACGGATGCCTTAGCCAAAGAAGTGGGTGATGACCGTGTTGATATGGTTTTAGCGAATCCGCCCTTTGGTAAAAAGAGCTCCATTACTGTCATCAACACAAAGACGGGTAAAAAAGAATCAGAAAAACTCACTATTGAACGAGAAGACTTTTGGGCTACCACTTCAAATAAACAGCTTAACTTCGTGCAGCATATAGCCAACATGCTAAAGATAGAAGGAAAAGCGGCGGTCGTTGTACCTGATAACGTACTCTTTGAAGGCGGTGCAGGTGAAACAGTACGTAAAACATTAATGGAACGCTGTGATGTTCATACATTACTTCGACTACCAACCGGTATTTTCTATGCCCAAGGCGTAAAAGCAAACGTCATCTTCTTTGACGCAAAACCCGCATCTAAAACTGCATGGACTAAAAAAGTCTGGATCTATGACTTCCGCACTAATGTTCATATGACATTAAAAACTAAACGTTTGGTAAAGAGTGATTTTAATGAATTTGTAGAGTTTTATAAAGCCGATGACAGAAGTAAACGTAGAGAGTCTAAAAAGAACGAACGCTGGAAATCGTTTAAATATGATGAGTTGATAGCAAGAGATAAAACTAATTTAGATATCTTCTGGCTAAAAGATGATTCATTAGAAGATACCGAAAATTTACCTGCACCAGAAATACTTGCACAAGAAATTGTTGAACAGCTTGAATCAGCACTAGAAGAATTTAGAAGTGTGGAAGAGGTCCTTGGGGTAAAAGAGTGACGTTGAAATATTTAGATAAAGTAAAAGATATAGCTGGTGATAGAGGTGTTCTTTTATTAGAAGAGTTGTTTGAAATCACGAGAGATTCAATTGAAGGTATTGATGCAGACCGTTTTCGTGCAGATCATGCCGATGATATGGAGTTATTAGATAACCTATCTAATACAATTCTTTTAACGGATAAATATTCTAATAATAAATTTTATCGGCCTACTATATATTCGCTTCCTCTCATTAATCATGTACATAGCGCTGAAATTTTAGAGCAAGCAAACCAGATATTAGAGTATTTACAGTCGCGTTATAAAAAAGAGTTAGGTGAGTCAATACTTATTAGTGAGATAGCTAATGTTCTGGAGAAAGATTATTTTGATATTGTCGAGACATTTCTTTATATGGATGATGCTCATGGTTGGTCTTGTGGTCATTCGTTACCATTCCCTTTTGGAGAAGATTTTCCTAATGATGAAGGTGCAAAAATAATTACATGTGAGACATTGCTACGTTATTCTACTTTTGGTGAAATAATTACTCAGTTTTACAAGTGGCACTTTATAAACCCTCAAAAAGAATCGGATAGTTGGGTTCAAGAAATAATTTCAGAGAACAAAAGGACTTCAATAGGTTTTTTTGATCGTGAGAATGGAATACCTGGATGGTATAAAAATATTGATGATACTAAAAAGGCTTTGATTAGTGAAATAAGTATTGCATTAGATAATGATTTATCAGCTTTGCCTACGATTGGTTTAAGAACTCTTATTGAAACAGTTATGGTGGATAAGGTAGGAAATGAAGGTGGTTTTGCAAAAAAACTTCTAAAATTCCAAAAAGCTGGCCATATTACAACTACCCACGCTCAACTTTTAGAAATTGTCTTAGATGCAGGTAGCGCAGCAATTCATCGGGCGCACTTTCCAAATAAAGAAGATATTAAAACTTGTGTAGAAGTCGTAGAATATTTAATGCAAGGTATTTATATTTTAGATCCAAAAGTTAGGAAATTGAGTGATAACACACCAAAACGAGATATAGAATAGGTCGGATAAAACGAGGTAGAGAAAAATTGTACGCTACTAAGGTAATAAAGTGAGTGATGATATAGAAGATGAGAAAAGTGATATTGAATTTATTTTGATAGATTCACCTGTTACACCTTTTTCACCTGTAAAAGATATTCGTGCATGGATTGACAAACTTCAAAAAGATGAAAATAGAGAACGACTAGAAATACAACAAGAGATTGAGATTGCTAGAGAGTATCTTAAGTGGAAAGAAATGAAGGGGGATTCCAAATGAGTAGCACCTTTAGAGAAAAATATCTGGAAGCTTTAAAGACCTTTGATGATTGGGTTATTGTATCTGAATGGGCGCAGCGATTTGGTGAGCTTTATCCTGAATTATTAGAAAAAGCCGAACGTGAAGCAGAAAATCAAGCCCATGATACAACAGGAGTGAGGGAGATTGCTGCAAGAATAGGTTCGGTGATTAATAATGGTGCTTATGAAAATACTATTGAAATTGATACAAGCGAAAGACCTAGAAAAGTTAGATTCATTCCTGAAGCAAGCCGGTTGGAACATGACGCTCATGAGATAGAAGAAGATATTGCTCCATTACGCCGCAACGAAATAGTTCGTCTGGCAAACCAGTCAATGAGCAACCTAGATCAGTATCGAGTTTCAGAGTTTGAGGCAATTTCAAAACAATTAAAATTATTCTTCAAACTAGAGTTTGAGGTAGATCATGCTAAGGCATTATTAAATAAATCTGAGCCAGGGGTGCATCACCCGGATAATTTTCAGCTTATATTAAAGACGCATAATGCCAAGAAAAATAATGAAAACTGGAAGCGTTTTACTTTAGATGAGCAAATCGATTATATAGAGGTGACTATAAAACTTCAAGAAATTGTGGCTTCACGATTTAGCATTGAAATGGAAAGAGAAGTTTTAGGATCGTTAATCGATAGATTGAAAAAAGTTTATAATTAACATTATGCTTACAGTTAAAGAATATTTAATCGCAGCTGGACTCGATTTGGAAAGCTGCCCTAGAAGCTAATGCTGGAATATATAGAGTTATAGATATGACTTCAGGTGAGATATACATTGGTTCAGCATATGGTAGTGAAGGATTATGGGGTAGATGGTCAAATTATGCAAAAAATGGCCATGGCGGTAATAAGTTATTAAAACCACGAGATCCTAATGATTTTCAATGGTCAATCGTTAGAACTGTTTCACGTTCTATGTCTGAAAGAGATGTCATTAGAATTGAAGGGACAGAAAAATTAAAACACGGAAGTAAAGTTCATGGGTTAAATAGTAACTAGTATTTCCGAATAAGGAATGTTGTATTAAAGGAAAACCGTATGATTTTATTTTATTGTTTTAAGGTGTAGGTAGTTCCGTGATAGTTTTATTTACAATATTTCTCTTTTTAGTATCGTTAGTAATATTCCATCTTTTTCTCGTAAAACGAGATTCTCTGTCAGACATTCAATGTGAAGGAATTGATTATTTATGGTACGGGTTTGGTGCTTTAGCTTTATTCTTAGTTACAATTGATGTAACTAGGTTACATGATATTGAGCTTTTAGAAAAAGATATTAAGTATTCAGAACGTGCGCAGTTCGAAATTGAATATTTTATAAATAAAAATAAAGAAGCGATATGTAAAGATAATATCGCAACATGTAATTTATTGACTGATACAGTAAATGCTTTGAATGAAACCATTATTTCTTTAGGCTGGCCTTTAGGTCCAGTTGTGTTTAACAAGCAAGAATACAGATCGTGGAATTTGTTTTTGAAAGAGCGAGGAGAATTTCACAATGCTACAGTAGTGTAATCCCCCCATTAATAACCGAAGTTAAAAGTAGAGGTTAAGCCGCTTTAA
>CAYXAZ010000160.1:0-4287 GCA_964463085.1 uncultured Flavobacteriaceae bacterium
TCCCGAAAACCTAAATGGTTTGGGTATATGAAGTAATGCTCCCTATCGGTCGCACTATTCATATACACGACCGATAAGCGTAACTAAAATTAAGCCTCTTTTCTTCTTAGTAAATTTACCAACACAAAAGTCGCCAAAGCGGGCAATACCCAACCTAAACTATGTTGTGCTAAAGGAATTATATCTATAATATTTTTGATATTGTCTGCATAGCCAATAGATTTTAAAAAATCTGGAAAGCTAAATAATATCGTTACTATAATAACCGTTCTAAAGATTATTGGATTGGCATATTTTTCAGGTAACACATTTAATAAAATCAATACTATGGTTATTGGATAAATAAACATTAAAGCTGGCACTGCTACTTTGATAATATAATATACATCAAACTGCCCTACTACAATTCCCAAACCACAAGCAATGATAGCAGTTATTAAATATGCCAGTTGCGATTCTTTAAATAAACCTTTAAAATAATCAGCTGTTCCTGTAATAATCCCTACAGCAGTGGTAAAACAAGCCAATGCTACCAATACACTTAAAAAGGTTGTACCAATATTTCCTAAAGTATTTAAACTCAAGTCTGACAATAATTGTGTTCTGGTAATTTCTTCACCAAACTGACTATTATACAAAGCACCAACTGCAATCAAACCACCGTAAATACTTAATAATCCCAATCCGGCAATAATTCCTGCCTTGGTGATTAATTCTTTTTTTTCTTTGAATTCTGTCAATCCTTTTATGTTTAATGATATGATCAATACCCCACCTACAACAATGGCACCAATAGCATCAAAAGTTTGATATCCTTCTAACAATCCGTCAACAACAGGGGTTTTAAATAATGAAGGATTCATCTCTGTATGTGAAGAAAAAATTCCGATTCCGATGATCAAAAAGAGAATAATAATAATCAAAGGTGTTAAAAACTTTCCGATAAGGTTTAAAATTTTAGAACGGTTGATCACAAATAAAAATACCAACCCGAAATAAATACTACTAGTCACTAAAGAACTGATATTAAAAAATGGAGCAATTGCCATTTCGTGTGTAACCGACGCTGTTCTAGGTGCCGGTAAACTAATTGAAATTGTATATACAATCAAACAATACAGTAAGCTAAAAGCAGGCGATACTTTTTTGCCAAAATCATACATGGTACCTTGTAAGCGTGCATGTGCTAAAATTCCTAAAATGGGAATTATAACTGCCGTAATCGCAAAACCAATAGTTACCAAAAACCAGTCACTTCCTGATTTAAAACCTAAAAAAGGTGGGAGAATTAAATTGCCTGCACCAAAAAACATAGAAAATAAGGCAAAGCCTATGATAAGTGTTTCTTTGGTTTTATTCATTTTTCAAAATTATCTGAGCCAATATACTTATTTTTGTGTCATGTATCATTTCTTCGATTATAAAAATATTCAGATACGATATACCTCTACTGGTAAAGGCTCTGCAGTAGTATTACTTCATGGCTTTTTAGAAAACCTAAATATGTGGAGTGATATTGTACCGGAACTTGCTAAAAAAAACCGTGTTATTTCTATTGATCTGTTAGGGCATGGTAAGTCTGAAAACCTAGGTTATATCCACACTATGGAAGATCAAGCGCAAATGGTAAAGGTTATACTATATCATTTACGATTGCGAAAATACATCTTGATCGGGCATAGTATGGGTGGTTATATAGGTCTTGCTTTTGCGGAGTTATACCCTTCAACTATAAAAGGAATTTGTTTAATGAATTCAACCGCTACAGAAGATAATCAAGAGAAAAGAATCAATAGAGACAGAGCCATTAAAACAGTTAAACAGAACCATAAAACATTTATCAGCATTGCGATTCCGAATCTGTTTTCTGAAGACAACAGATCCGTTTTTAAATCGGAAATTGCACAAATTACAAGAGAAGCTTTAGAAATTTCTTCACAAGGAATAATAGCCTCTTTAGAAGGTATGAAAATCAGAAAAAATAGATCTGAAATTCTAATTAAAGGGAGTTTTCAAAAAATGTTGATCATTGGCAAAAAAGACCCTGTGTTAGATTATAAATCGCTTATCAATCAAACAAAAAACACAAACATCAAAATAATTGAATTCCCAGACGGACACATGAGTCATATTGAAAATAAAGATGCTCTCATAATAGCTTTAAAAGATTTTGTGAAATCTTGTAATTAACATTTATCTTTAACGTCAATGATATAAATACTTTCGTTTATATGAACACATTTTATAAAATCCTTAATTTATTCTTTCTTTTAGTAATAGTTATAACATGTACCAAAAAGACTGAATCTACTTTTTCAATTCAAGGAAATATTTCTCCTGTAAAAGGAAAATTTATACTCATAAAACAGGAATCAGATATTGAGCGGAAGATTTCAACGATAATCGATACTATTTATCTCACTAAAGATGGAAAATTTAAAGCTGAATACAACCTAGAACCTCATTTATATACCTTACAACTTGATAACGATAAAAGTATTACGCTAGCAATAGATAAAGGGCAACACATTACTATTGAAGTAACTGATTTTGATGCTAAAAAATTTAAAACAACTATTACCGGTTCTAAAGACACTGAAACTCTATTAGCTTATGAAACTTTTAGAGAAAAATCTTTAGACACCTTGGTTAGATCAGTACGAAGGGAGATCAAAGAATTAAAAAGAGCTGAGGTTCCAAACCAAAGAAAAATTGATTCTTTAGGTAGTTTAGAAATAGCAAATTACGACATTCACTTGGCTGAATTAAATCAGTTTATTGTGGCTAATATGGGTACTACCCTAGGACTTTATGCAACATCTATTCGTTGGAAAGGAGCAGAAAATCTTTCTTTTTTTGATTCACTAACTACTGCTTTTGAAACAGCACATCCAGACCTAGAGATAACTGCAAAAATGAGAGAAAAAGTAACACGTTTACAACAAACTTCTGTTGGCGGTACCGCAGCCAATATAGAAATGAATACTGCTGACAGCAATGCTATTAATTTATATTCAATTCATAAAAAATACACCTTAATTGATTTTTGGGCTAGTTGGTGCGGTCCCTGTAGAAGTGAAAGTAAAATGTTGAATGAACTCTATAAAAAATACAACAGCAAAGGTTTTGAAATATATGGTGTATCTCTAGATGATAAACGAGATAAGTGGTTAAAAGCTCTGGAAAAAGACAATAGAACTTGGACAAATGTTTCGTCATTGCAACGTTTTAAAACTCCTGCCGCTTATGACTATGCCGTTACCGCTTTACCTATGAATTACCTTATTGATGCCGACTATAAAATTGTAGGTAAAAACTTACATCAAAAAGAATTAGAATCATTATTGGCTGAACTTATAGGTGAGTGATTCACCTTTTACTAACCAACTCTGGAAGGGTTTAAAACCCTTCCAGAATTAAGAACACTAACTAAATCTGACAAATTATTTAGCTTGCTTCTTAACTTAATTTCAACGAACTTCGCTTATCATTGGATATAAATCATTAAAACGAATTTATACCCTTAACACGTTAGTGGCAATTAAAAATCACCGTTAGAAAAAAAATGAAATATGAATTAAAACCTTTTTGGAACAGGTATTTTAAGTTCAACTGGAAGTTTGGACTATTTTTGCTTTTAATTATATGTATTCCTCGATTTATTCTGGTGCTGAATGCAAATGAAACTGGAAATTATAGTTTAATTGGTTTAGTAATGTTTGTTTCTGCATTAGTTCCGTTCTTGTTTTTAAGTAAGTACGGAAGAAAAAAAATAGGAATAAAAACTACTAAAAAACTGAGTTTTTTAATTTTAGCTTTGGCAATAGGTCTAATATTTAGTGTGATTTTATATCTCTTAGGACAAGGTCTATACGGGAAGTCTTACGAAAATTGGTATGAATATATTGGCAAATCATATAATATTCCAGAAAACATTTCTGCCCAAGGTAAAAGGACAATGTTTATGATAATGGCAGTTACTGGAATGATTTTTAGCCCAATTGGAGAAGAATTATTTTTTAGAGGAATTGTCCACGGAAGTTTTGCGAAATCGGTTGGAAATAAAAAAGCATCAATTATAGATAGTTCAGCTTTTGCTTTAACTCATATCTCTCATTTTGGGTTAATTTTCGTAAATAATAATTGGGATTTTTATTCAATTCCAGCATTAATATGGGTATTAAGTATGTTTATTCTAAGCTTAATATTCATCGAAATGAAAAAACGAACAGATTCTATATGGGGAGCAATATTATGTCATTCAGGATTCAATTTAGGAATGATTTA
>CAYXAZ010000161.1:0-4263 GCA_964463085.1 uncultured Flavobacteriaceae bacterium
ACAATCCTTTTACTTTAATATCCATCTGACAAGCTGTAATACCATCAGCAGTACCTGTAACTTTAAAATCCATATCACCTAAATGGTCTTCATCTCCTAAAATATCAGATAGAACAGCATAATTATCACCATCAGAGATCAATCCCATCGCAATACCTGAAACAGGTTTTTTCATTTGTACACCTGCATCCATCAAAGCCATTGTGCCAGAACAAACAGTTGCCATAGAAGAAGAACCATTAGATTCTAATACTTCAGAAACAATTCTTACTGTATAAGGGCAATCAGCAGGAATCATATTTTTTAAAGCACGTTGTGCTAAATTACCATGACCAACTTCACGACGAGAAGTTCCTCTTAAAGGGCGGGCTTCACCTGTACAAAAAGGAGGGAAGTTATAATGTAAATAGAAAGTTTCTTCACCTTCATAAGATGGCATATCTATTTTGTTAGCTTCTCTAGAAGTACCCAATGTAACTGTGGCTAAAGCTTGAGTTTCACCACGCGTAAATAATGAAGAACCATGTGTAGATGGTAAGTAATCTACTTCACACCAAATAGGTCTGATGTCTGTAGTTTTTCTTCCGTCAAGGCGTAGCCCTTCTTTTAAGGTTAGGTCTCTTATAGCTGCTTTTTGAGCTTTGCTGAAATATTTTGAAATTAAATCGCCATTTTCTTCCAATTCTTCTTCAGAGAACGATGAGGTAATCTCTTCTTTTAGTTCAGAAAAAGCTAATCCGCGTTCTTTTTTAGAGGTGCCAGCTTTAGCAATAGCATAACATCCTTTATATGTCATTTCATGAATTTTTTGAGCTAACTCTTCATCTTCTTTTTCAGTCTCATATTCACGTGTTTCTTTTTTACCAAAAGCCTTAGCTAAACGTACTTGAGCAGCACATTGAATTTTAATAGCTTCGTGTGCAATTTTAATAGCTTCAATCATTTCTTCTTCGCTACACTCATGCATTTCTCCTTCAACCATCATTACAGAATCCGCAGAGGCACCAACCATCATATCGATATCAGATTCAGCTAATTGCGCTCTTGACGGATTGATGATAAATTCTCCATTAACTCTGGCAACACGCGCTTCAGAAATTGCGCATTCAAAAGGGAAATCACTTAACTGTATTGCTGCCGAAGCTGCCAATCCTGCCAAAGCATCTGGCATTACATCTTCGTCATGAGACATTAACTGAATCATCACTTGTACTTCATTGTGATAATCTTTCGGGAATAATGGACGTAAAACTCTGTCTACTAAACGCATTGTTAACACTTCGCCATCACTAGGTCTTGCTTCTCTTTTAAAGAACCCTCCGGGATAACGACCTGCAGCAGCAAATTTTTCTCTATAATCTACTGTTAAGGGTAGAAAATCTACCGGGCTGGCTTTGTAGTTAGATACAACTGTACATAACAACATTGCTTTTCCCATTTGTACTACAACCGAACCATGAGCCTGTTTGGCTAATTTTCCGGTTTCTAATGAGATGGTTCTTCCATCTTCTAAATCAATAATTTCATTAAATACCTTGGGTATCATATTTTTTTAGTTTTTTAACCTATATAATATATCTTAGGTTAGATTTAACAATTGGTTTTGTAGTTGTGTTGTATAACCAATGAAAAGTCTAAAAAGCTTTTTAGAATATCCTGAAATTATTTCAGGATATTATTTAATTTCCTTATCTGGAAATATTAATTATGAGATCCCGAAATAAATTCGGGATAATTAAAAAGGAGGCAAACTGCCTCCTTTTATTATTTTCTTAATCCTAATTCTTTAACTATTGCACGATATCTTAAAATATCTGTTTTAATCAAATAGTCTAATAAATTTCTACGTTTACCTACCAATCTTACAAGAGAACGCTCGGTATTAAAGTCTTTACGATTATTTTTTAAATGTTCAGTTAAGTGGTTAATTCTGTGGGTAAATAAGGCTATTTGCCCTTCAGAAGAACCTGTGTCTTGTGCAGATTTTCCGTGTTTTTTGAAAATTTCTGCTTTCTTTTCAGCTGTTAAATACATGCTAACATTAAATTTTAATTAATAATTTTTATGTACTGATTGTTTATCAGGCGGCAAATATAAAACTATTATTTTGATTAACAAGTGATTAAAAGAAGTACTTTAACCGTAATAAAATGAATTAGTTTCTCTTTTTATAAACTACATTTTCTAAATTTATCTCACCTATTTTTTTTGTAAGTTCAATGTCTTCAAAAAATTCTATAACTGGGTTTAATAAATGATAGGTAAATTGAACCATTGGGCTATGTATTTGACTGTCATTAAGTTTTTTAAATACAATTTTTACTTTTGTAGCAGAATACACAAATTCAGGTTTTTTGTTTGTCAATGTTTCAGCAGTTTCGGCATTCATTTTTAGAAGAACTAAAGGATAATAACTATTTGGGTCTGTCATTCGGTTAAGATGCTTATTGCCATAATTGGTAATTGGTAAAAACTCAAAAAAGAAAGCTTCTTCACCTGTAAAACGGTAATGATGACCTTTATGAAAGTTATTAGGAAAAATAGGAATCCAATAGCCTTGCGCGTCAAAGTCATAAGAGGTTTCCCATTTATGGCGGTTTACAAAATAACCTGTTTGGATACCGTTTTTAAAAAAATCTTTACTCCACTTAAGAAGATCGTCTAAATGCTTATTTACAAAAGTTGTATATTTTTCTTGAGCTTCAAATTCATCTCTTGATCCTCCCCATTTATTTGTAGGGATGCAGTTAGTATTTGATACATCACACAAAAAGGTTTTCATAGTACTTTCAGAACCTAATTTATAAACAGTATTTAGCAAGTTTCTTTGAGCAACAGAAGAGTGTAAGTCTTTTTTATTATTGGCATTTGAATGATCTATTACGGTAAGACTAGCGCGGTCTATATCTTTATAATATGAATCTAAATAATGCATGGTCAATAGAGAGCCATAATTTTTATAACCATTGGTTAGCAAAGTGTTTTTTACTCTGTTTACGCTTTGGCCTCCATACTTATTCTTAAAATAATAAGGGTTATGATTACCGAATCGTGGCAATCCCTTGAAAGCTTGTAAGTGTATAGTTTTAAATTCAGGATAGGGAGATTTAATAATATAAGTGTCGCTATAATCAATCTCTTGATCTTGTTTTTTTATAGGAATGTTTTTCTTTGTGGAAGTTGGGTTAGTCTTTTTGCCTTTATTCGGAGTAGTTGCTTTTGGAACAGTTTTTTTCTTTTTTTTAGATGCTATTTTATCCACAGTCTCTGTAACCGTTTTAGATACCTGATCTTTCAGTTTTTTTAAGAATTGAGCATGAGAACCTTCAATATTTCCTAATAATAATATCCCTAAAATGAGTAAATTAATTAGTTTTTTATAGTTCATTATAATAGATTTAAAAGAGGTTATTATTTGAAAAGGAGTTTATCTACATTTATTTCGCCAATTTTATTGGTTAATGCTTTGTCTTTATAAATTTCTATGATTGGACTTTCTAATTCAAAAGAAAATGAGACTCTTTCATTACTTATGGGTATTTTTTTATTTTGGTGAATTTTAATCTTTGCTACTGTAAATAAGGGAGACCTTACGCTTAAAGAAAGTTTTTTCGCCTTTTCGGGACTTATAGATAAAAATATTTTAGAATGTCGATCTTTTAATATTTTTTCATTCTCGGTAAATGGTGCAAACTCAAGAGTAGGTATAGGATGACCACCACCAGTGATAACTCCTCCTAACCAATATCCTTTTTTTTGAAAATCATAAGCTTTTGATACCCCTCTGTTTGGTGATAGATTTACTACACTTGATTGACTTACTATATATCCAATTTCCGAACCTTCTTTAAAAAAAGTTTTACTCCAATTTTGTAATACTTCAAAATGGTCTTTAACAAAGCTTTTATAACTACGCATTTGTTGAAATTGATTATTACGTGACCCTCCCCAATATTGAATACGTTTTCGCTTTCCGTATGCATCAATTAATGTGCATTTTATTGCTGTTGTAGGTTTATCACAAAAATATTTTTCTAAAAGAGCGTCAGAGCCTACTGATTTTGCCAATTGCAATAAATTATTTTGTGCAAACCGAGAATTTGAATCTTTTAAATTTGTATTAGTCCTATCATAACTGGTAAGTTTATTTTTATCCATATCAGCATAAATGGCATTTAAATATTTCATTTCTATTAGTGCTCTATAGACATTTGAGTTTGTTGGTGGTGTAACTCCTCTTACGAAATACTTTTTTCCAAACCG
>CAYXAZ010000162.1:0-4133 GCA_964463085.1 uncultured Flavobacteriaceae bacterium
TAATTCCATTTATACAAAGTTATCAGCAAGAAGGTGTGCAGTATGTAATCTGTACGGATATTGCTAAAGACGGTATGTTAGAAGGACCTTCTTTTGGATTGTATAGAAAGATATTAAAAAAGTGTGATATGTCTGTTCGAGCGCAGTCGAGAACTAAAAATGATCTCTCAGCAAAGCCTGTCTTGAGCGAAGCCAAAAGGCTAGAAGGAGCAAGCAATTCCATTAAATTGATAGCGTCAGGCGGAATCTCAACTTTTGATGAAATTCCCAAATTAGCCGAATTAGGTTGTGAAGGAACTATTATAGGGAAAGCTATCTATGAAAACAAGATAAGTTTAAAACAGTTAGAGAATTATATTATAAGAAAAAAGGTTTGAAGTAAGAAGTACGAGATACTAAGAACTGCGTATAGACTAACTAATATATAAGAATATGCAAGATTTAAAAACTAGAAAGAAAAGGTTTGCAATAGACTGTTGGAGACTTTGTTTGAAAATTCCAAAATCAAGAGAGTATGATGCTTGGGTAAGACAACTTATTAGATGTTCTAGCTCTGTTGGAGCAAATTATCGTGCTTCGCAAAGGGGAAAATCCACAGCAGATTTTATTTACAAGTTAAAAATAGTGGAAGAAGAAGCCGATGAATCTATTTATTGGTTAGAATTGTTTATTGAGGTTCTAGACACAAATCACAATGAAATTAACAGGTTAATAAAAGAAGGGAATGAGTTGTTGGCGATTACTGTAGCTTCTATAAAAACTGCTAGAAGAAATAATAAATAGTAATGAATATGCTTGAATTTGACTTTTTAATAAATAAAGTACAATATACTTCGTACCTCTTACCTCAAACTTATAACTTATAGCAGATGCTTACAAAAAGAATCATACCATGTTTAGATATCAAAAACGGAAGAACCGTTAAGGGCATTAATTTTGTCAATTTACGTGATGCAGGAGATCCGGTTGAACTGGCAAAATTCTATGCTGAAAATGGCGCAGACGAATTGGTGTTTTTAGATATTTCTGCCACTGAAGAAAGACGTAAAACCTTAATCGATCTAGTATTGCACGTAGCTGAACAAGTAAATATTCCATTTACTGTTGGTGGAGGAATTTCATCTGTAGAAGATGTAGATACTTTATTGAAATCTGGAGCTGATAAGGTTTCTATTAATTCGGCTGCAGTTAAAAATCCACAATTGATCAATGATTTATCAGCTAAATTTGGCAATCAATGTATAGTTGTTGCTATAGATGCAAAACAAATTGATGATCAATGGAAGGTGCATTTGGTAGGCGGTAAAGTACCTACCGAACTAAATCTTTTTGAGTGGGCTAAAGAAGTAGAAACACGTGGGGCAGGAGAGATTCTGTTTACTTCAATGGATCATGATGGAACAAAAAACGGATTTGCAAATAAAGCGTTAGCTAGACTATCAACTGAACTGACCATTCCAATTATTGCTTCCGGCGGAGCTGGTACTATGTCACATTTTGCAGATGCCTTCATTCAAGGGAAAGCAGATGCTGCATTGGCTGCAAGCGTTTTTCATTTTAAAGAGATAGAAATAACAGCATTAAAAAATGAGTTGCGAAATAATAATATTCCAGTACGATTATAAGATAATCGTCATCCTGAACTTGTTTCAGGATCTCATTAAAAATTAACCCTTTTCTTTTAAAGGAGAGGTATCCATTTTGCGGGTGGGACGGTTAATAACTCTTCTGTCTGCTAATGGCAGAAATCTTCCCTTAATCCCGATAGCTATCGGGAGGAAAGGAATTTAAAATTTAAAAATTATGAAAATAGACTTTAATAAAAACAATGACGGATTGATACCCGCAATCATCCAAGATATAACAACCAACAATGTATTGATGTTGGGCTATATGAATCAAGAAGCATATGACAGAACGGTGTCAACTAAAAAAGTAATATTTTTTAGCAGAAGCAAAAACCGATTATGGACAAAAGGTGAGGAAAGCGGTAACTTTTTAAATATGATAGATATAAAAGTAGATTGTGATAATGATACACTACTTATTAAGGTAAACCCTTCTGGCCCCACTTGCCACAAAGGTTCCGATACCTGTTGGAATGAAAGTAATTTACAATCTTATGGATTTCTTTCAGATCTAGAGCAGATCATTAATGATAGAAAAGAAAATCAAAATGATGAGAACTCTTATGTTGCTTCTTTATTCCGTAAAGGCATCAATAAAATCGCTCAGAAAGTAGGAGAGGAGGCTGTAGAAGTAGTTATTGAAGCTAAAGATGATAATGACACTCTCTTTTTAGATGAATCAGCTGATCTATTGTTTCATTATTTAATTCTACTGCAAGCTAAAGGTTTTAAATTTGATGATATCATTGAAGCCTTAAAAAAAAGACACTAGAAAATCTAGTGTCTTAAAAACTGGCTAGTTGATTGTTTTTATGAAAGCCAGCCTTTGGCTATACCTTTTTTTGCAAACCATAACAGTAATAAGGCTACTACAATAATCATAGCTGTCATCATGTTTGCCATTTTTAAAGAAAAAGTTAGGTATCCCATTTGAATAATTACAGCTATAAATGATAATAATAAAACTGTATAAGCTAATTTTTTTCTTAATAATAATAAAAGGCAACCTAAAGCTCCTGCAAAAACTGCAATAGCAAACGCAGCAGTATACCAACTAGGAAGGTTTGCATAGGTTTCTAATTGCTCTGGAGTATTCATTGTTTTAAAGCCCTCAGTTTGATAAGCTTGTTGTAAATATTGGTAGACTCCCGCGCCGTTCCAGAGTAGCGCTAATACACTTGCAATCCAAAACCACACTGGTGGTTTATTGCTTATTGATTCATTTGTCATAATAATTAGGGTTTTAGTTAATATAATAGCATGGTTAATAGCTATTTATGAGTACAATGTATAAAATATAATTAATAGTTTCCAAATAATAGAGTTTAAAAACTTTTATATCTTTGAACAAAATAATAATTATTATGGCAATAACTCTTCCTAAAAAAGCATTTTCATTTTTTAAAAACCTTAAAAAAAATAACAATAGAGAATGGTTTACTGAGCATAAACCAGAGTTTAAATCTTTAGAAGCAGAAGTAAAATCTTTTTATAATGCACTGCTAGAATCATTGCAAAAACATGACGATGTAGATAAAATGAAAATGTTCCGTATTTATAGAGATGTCCGTTTTTCTAAGGATAAAACACCTTATAAAACACATTTTGGTGGTTCTTTTGGTAGAACAAAGCCTCGCTTACGTGGCGGGTACTATTTGCACATTGCACCCGGTGACTCGTTTATAGCAACCGGATTTTGGGAACCAAATAAAGAAGATCTATTTCGTATTAGAAAAGAACTTGAACTTGATGCTACCGAATTTAGAAAAATAATTACTGCAAAGAAATTTAAAAGCGTTTGGGGTGAGCTAGTTGGTAACGAAGTAAAAACAGCACCTAAAGGTTTTAGTAAGGAGCATGCTGATATTGATCTAATTAGAAAGAAACAATTTATTTTTACCAAAAAGTTTTCTGATACCGAAGTTACTTCTCCAGATTTTTTGAATGAGGTTATGACAGCTTTTAAAGCAATTCGACCTTATTTTGATTATATGAGCGAAGTGTTAACCACCGATTTGAATGGTGTTTCCTTACTTGATTAATCTGAGTTAAATATTAGTCTACAGACTAATATTTACTATTTATTAGCCTACAGACTAATATTTACTATTTATTAGCCTGCAGACTAATATTTTTAGTATATTTGTCATATGCAAGCAGTTATAACAGGAGATCTAATAGACTCTACAAAATACACTTCTCAAGAATTAGATACCATTCTTGATGTTGTAAATCAGGAATTTGAACATTTTCGTTCGGTACATGATGCTGATTTTAAAATATTTAGAGGTGATAGCTTTCAAGGAATAGTGCTAGACCCAACAATTGCACTAGACTTAGTAATAGTCATAAAAACAGCAGTAAATAAAATTCCAATAAAAAACAAGAAAATTTCAGGTTTACCTGACTTTCGGATAGCTATTGGTATTGGAACCATTAATTTAAAACGTGAATCTATTTTAGAATCTAATGGTGAAGCTTTTCAATTTTCAGGAAGAGCATTAG
>CAYXAZ010000163.1:0-4035 GCA_964463085.1 uncultured Flavobacteriaceae bacterium
CTAGCCACTCTTTAAAGTTTTGTAAGAGTACTTTGTAACTGCTGTTTTGTAGTTTTAATTTTTTCACTTCGGTATGTGTTTTTTGGGATTGTATGGCGAACTGCATTTAACTAACTGATTTCTCTGTCTTTAACTTCGCAAAAATAGGAATTGCGAGGTCTTGCGAGGTTGCGGTCGAGAGTCTCGACACACAAACACTTAATGCTTTATTTATCTGTTCTTTAAGGCTCGTGTATTCATTTATGTCAATGATTTCATAATGGTAGGTTTGCCCTTTTCTACCTTTCACTTTTTTGATATAGCCTTCTAATTGTAATTGGTTGTTATAGTTGCGTAGTGTACTTTCTTTTACGCGTAAGTTTCGTCTAATTTCAGTATTAGTAAAAGTACTTTGATTGTTTACTTCTAAATATTTTTTCAGGTTTTCTAAATGGTTTCTGCAAGCTCCTGTTAGCGTATCACTTTTTCTAAGTAATACTTCTGTAATTAACTCATTAGCTTCTTCTATATCTTCTAGGGTTGTCTCAATAAATATTTCTCCTGTTTGGGTGTCGACCTTCGGCTCTCTTTGGTATTGTTTGTAAAAAGTGATGGCTTCTATAAATTGTAAATAATGACTATTGGTTCTTCGTGGTTTAAATACTGATGGTGGTAATTCCAAAAATTCTGCAAAAGGATTGACAACGGTAATCATCTTTAAACATCTTTGTACATTGCATAATAATTCACGTGATGCGTGTTGTTCTTGTATATTTAATTTACCTGCTGATGCTAATCGTTGGTAATTCATTATCCGTTGGTCTTGTTCTTCGCTTTCATCAATATAAAGCATAAAGGAACGATTGCTATTATCTTCGTAAACACTTTCTTGTGTGGTACAACCTGCAACACTTACAGGACCTTCAACCGTTAAATGGATTGTTTTTGTTGTGCCTTTGGTATCTTTATGAACGACTGTTTTTGTGATTCTCTTTTTTGTTTGTAATTCTCTAAGTGGGTACAGTACGTTTTCTGCTCCGTCTAAATCTTCTATTAAAATAAGTTTGTGTTGAAGCTCTGTTCTGTTGAAGTAATAAAAAGCATTTGCTGATAATACGGTGATTTCTATTTTATCTTCTTCCGGCATCAAAGATGCTATGGCAGATTGTAGATGTGTTTTACCTACTCCACTACTTCCTAAACTGATACAATGCAAGGGGCTATCTGTTTTTCTACTTGTAAATATTAAATACATTAACAGTCGGTTGCCGACTTCGCCGATAACGCCTGATTTACCAATAAGGTCATTGGTTCTTTCAAGTAAATTTTTCTTTTTTAAAAATGCTTCTGCGGTTCGCAGTTCACTAGCGTTTAATTCTTTGCTGTATGGTTGATTGGCTTGGGCTTCATTTTCTATCAATAAAAATCTGTAATTCTCTAACTCTTTGGTTAGTTCCTGTAATGTTCGTCTTGCTACGCTTGTTCCTATTTCTAATCTCTCTGCTATTTTTCTAACAAATTTCTCAACTTGATTGTCGTTGTATAAGTCTATACTGTGCCTTAAAATATTGTGTTGTTTTGGTTTCTGTATGCTTAGGGTAATTCGTAGGGTTTCTAATTTGTTGAGTTTGATTCCACCGAGAATATGGATTTCTAAATACTTGGTTTGGTATTCGTAATTGTTCGGATTGGTAATATTTAAATTGTTCATAACTAATAAAACTTCACTTATTGGTTACAAACTTAATCAATAAATAACATTCAAACTAAATTAATCCGTTTGTTTTTTTACTTTTAAGTAATGTATATTTGCATATTCTTTGTTTTTAAAGGATTTTTATCACTTATTGATTATGGAAATTGGAAGTACAATAACACAGTTACGTAAAGAAAAAGGATTATCACGTGAAGAGCTAGGTAATAATGCAGGAACTTCTGGTGCTGTAATTGGTAGATACGAACGTAATGAGATTACGCCATCTGTAGAAATTGCGAATAAAATAGCCAAAGCTCTTGATGTATCTTTAGATTATTTAGTTGGTAATAATTCTGTTATCGTAAAAGATAAAAGAATACTACAACGTATGGAGTCTATTGCTGACATGCCTAACATAGAACAACAACAAATATTTAGTGTGATAGATGCTTTAATTAGAGATTATAAAACCAAGCAAGAATATTCAGTTTAAACTGTTAACTTATGATAATTTTAAAAAAACACCTCTTAATTTCACTGCTATTACTATTAATATTTTCTTGTAAAAGTAATGCTCAGAAAACACCAACTGATATAACTAATGAATTTTTTGAAATTTATAAATCAAAAGATAGTAATCAAGCTTTAGATTATATTTTTTCAACTAATAAGTTCATCGTCGAAAAAGATGTTAAACTTATAAAAGATAAAATAATTCAATATTCAAATGTCTTAGGAAAATATTATGGTGAAGAACTTATAATAAAAAAGAGTATTGGAGAATCAATTGAAGTTCATTCATATACATTGAAATATGAACGGCAACCTATTCGGTTCATACTTACATTTTATAAACCAGATAATGACTGGAAAGTTCATAATTTTAAAATAAGTGATGATTTTGTTTCAGAGCTTGAAAGTGCTACAATTGAACTATCATATAAAGAAAAAAATTAAAAGTTTATTTTGATTTAATTACAATAGTTTTCGCCCATAAGTCTCCTAATCTTTGATGTTTCTTTGTGTTCTTAATTACAAGAATTCCTACAAGTCCAAAAAATGAAATATCAATTATATCTAATAGATGTCTTTTTAAGGATTGGACAAAACTTACTTTTTCTTCTGGATTACTTATAGAAATTGGTTTGAGATTGTTTAGATAATTACCAATTGTTGCACCAACTAATTGTTCCATACCAATTGTTATAATACCCCAAAATAACATAACAGATAAGGCAGGCATACCATTCAAAGATTGCCCCCCTTCATCATTAGGTGTACCGTAAAAATACATTAATGTAAACATAAAACTGAAAATTAATGTGTAATCTATTATTCCTGCTAAAATTCTTCTTCCTAAATAAGGTTTTGTTTGAATTTCTTCTTTTATGTCCATTATGATAATAATATTTTTATTTACTGAGGTATTTTTAAACCTTCTTCCAATGCTTTTTGAGATTCTTTAACGGTCTCTGCTCCTAAAGCGTTAACAAAACTACCTACCATTTTAAAACTATTTGTAATAGTACTTCCAATACTTGTCAAACTAACACTAGCTCCAACTTCTACAGCTTTTGCTACTTTAACACTAGCTCCAACAGAAAAATCATTATCTGAGTTGAGTTTTGCAGTACCATTGCCATTTTTTGCTGTAAAATCGCCTGTAGGTCCTTCAGCAGAACTATCTTGTACATTAACATTTAGTTCATTATCTACTGTTGCCTCAATACTTGCCTTGAGTACAGTAGCAGAAGCTTCAACACTTTTATCCCCTACTTGCAGTTTAGCAGAACCTGTTAAAACTTTTGCTTCTATAGTTGTACTCAATTTATTATTTTCTAATTTAGCATCTGCACTTGCAGTTATAACGTTAGCATCTATTTCTCCTTTTATTGGACCTATATTTGCCTTTCCTGAGATACCAATACCAAGTTTTGGTTTAACTTTAACCGAAGCTTTAAATATCTTTTTTGCACTAGCAATTGCTTTATTAGCATACTTTTGAACTGTAGGATTGGAAGCTGCTCTAGTAAAAATGCCACCACAACAACTGCCGAATGGCATCATCCCATCAGGGTCAATAAAATAAATAGGATTATCAAACGCATAATTATATGGAGAATGTCTTCTCATCGTTTCCGCTAATGGGTCAATATTCATCCAACGCCCTAAAGCAGGGTCATAATTCCTAGCCCCAAAATCATAGGTATTTAATGTCTCATTAAAACTATCATCAAACTCTTTACCACCAAACATATAACGTTCTGCCATACTATTCCCTAAGGAGTTTGTATTATTATTAAATCCACGCATTTTAAGTCCAAAAGGCTGGTAGTTATTCTCTTGTATGATTTCAGATT
>CAYXAZ010000164.1:0-3911 GCA_964463085.1 uncultured Flavobacteriaceae bacterium
CGACTTTAGTTTATCTTGAGCGAAGACGAAAGGCTCAAGGAGACATTAAAATTTTCATTTCACATTTAAAATACTGATTATTAATTGTTTAAAAAAATAGTTATATCGAGCTCATTTTAATTATGCAAAATGCACAACAGATTTACTAAAATAGAAAAGCCTCTCAATACGAGAGGCTTTTACACACATATAACATAAGATGTTAGAATTATCGCAATCTATCTACAGATTTTACAAGGTCTTCATCCTTCTTTATTGCTTTGTTTGCTATTACTAATAGTACAATAACAATAATAGGTAATCCGAGCCCAATACCCTTCTCAGAAACTTGCATTTCTCCAGATAAAGTTAGTAGATTATAAATCAATACTCCTAATAAAATAAGGTTTATTAAAATATTAAGTCGGTTTATAACAAACTGGTCTTTTCTCTTTTTAAATAAAAATATGCTTACAAGACTCATTAAACCGGAAAGTATGAACAAAATAGGTATTATTTTTATGGTAATTTCTTTTTCAACTAATAAATTCATTACATAATATTCTACATTGACAACGTTTTCCCACAAAGAAAATACAAAGGTCAATCCTAAAGAAATAATAGCACCTATAAATAAATATAAAGATTGAATACGCTGAATCATGTAGTAGTTTGTAAATATTTTCGCAAAAATACATTAAACTTTTTAAGAAATAAAGCTCTATATAAAATATAATTTGTATAATTGCATCACATTTAAAACATATTGTAAATCTACTTCATTTTACAATATTCAAAATATATCATATCAACTAATTTTTATTTTATATAACTCTTATATTTTAAAAGGAAATATCCTTAAATTAATTTAATCACATTTATTTATAATGTTTGAAATTGAATCATTAAAACAAAAAAAGCTCCCTGAATTACAGGAAATTGCAGAAAAAATTGGCGTACCAAAGTTTCGTCAACTAAAAAAATTAGACTTAGTATATCAAATATTAGATGTTCAAGCCTCTAATCCAATTTCTCAAGAAAAAGCTCCAATACAAAAAACACAACGTAAACGTATACAGAGAGCACCTTCTCAAGAAAAAGCTACAGAGAAAACTCATAATCAAGAGCAAAAGCCTCCCGTAGTTGAAGTGGAAAAGCCTACAGTAAAAGAAAACGCTACAAAAGAAAGTACTACAAAAGAAAGTACTACAAGTTCTGAAAAAGTACAACAAAACACCTCTAATCAAAAGAATTTTAGAAAGAACCATACTCAAAATGGTTCACATCAAAAAAGTTCAAACCCTAAACAACATAAACAAGCAGGTAATACTGCCAGAAGGCAAGGTAAATACAGAGATCCGGATTTTGAATTCGATGGTATTATAGAAAGTGAAGGAGTGTTAGAAATAATGCAAGATGGTTATGGATTCTTAAGATCATCAGATTATAATTATTTATCATCTCCTGATGATATTTATGTGTCTCAATCACAAATAAAATTATTTGGATTAAAAACGGGAGATACGGTTCGTGGTATTGTACGACCTCCTAAAGAAGGTGAGAAGTATTTCCCATTGATCAGAGTATCATTAATTAATGGTTTAAATCCGAGTATTGTTAGAGATAGGGTATCTTTTGAACATTTAACTCCTTTATTTCCTAATGAAAAATTTAATCTGGCTGAAAAAGGTAGTTCTACCTCAACTCGAATTATAGATTTATTTTCTCCTATCGGGAAAGGACAAAGAGGTATGATCGTTTCTCAACCTAAAACCGGTAAGACCATATTATTAAAGGATATTGCCAATGCCATAGCTGCCAATCATCCTGAAGTATATCAAATAGTTCTATTAATTGACGAGCGACCTGAAGAAGTAACAGATATGCAACGTAATGTTAAAGGTGAAGTTGTTGCTTCTACATTTGACGAACCGGCTGAAAAACATGTACGTGTTGCCAATATAGTCCTTGAAAAAGCAAAACGGTTGGTAGAATGCGGACATGATGTGGTTATCTTGTTAGATTCTATTACACGTCTGGCAAGAGCTTATAATACTGTTGCACCGGCCTCCGGTAAAATACTTTCCGGTGGTATAGATGCCAATGCTTTGCACAAACCGAAACGATTTTTTGGTGCAGCTCGTAAGATAGAAAATGGTGGTTCTTTAACTATTATAGCCACTGCTTTAACAGATACCGGCTCAAAAATGGATGAAGTTATCTTTGAAGAGTTTAAAGGTACCGGTAATATGGAATTACAGTTAGACAGAAATATTGCTAACAGACGTATTTACCCGGCTGTTGATCTAGTTAGATCCAGCACACGTAGAGATGATCTCTTATTAGATGAAAAAACTGTACAACGTATGTGGGTAATGCGTAAGTATTTAGCAGACATGAACCCTATTGAAGCAATGGAATTTATTAGCGAAAAAATTAAATTCTCTAAAAATAATCAAGAGTTTTTAATGTCAATGAATAGCTAATAAAGAAATTTCTTTATTACACCTCACCCAAAACTTTCCTCAAAAGTTTTGACCTCTCCTCAAGGAGAGGAGGAAATTGGAAACCCTGAGATATCGCTCAGGGAGGACTCTTTATATTAAAATTTACTAATTCAAGTGATTGAGAATCAGACATATTTTTGTTTGGCTCTTTTTTTATTTCTAAATAGTTTTAAATACCTGAAAATTTATGTATCTTTGCCGTCCAAATCGCGGGATAGAGCAGTAGGTAGCTCGTTGGGCTCATAACCCAAAGGTCACTGGTTCGAGTCCAGTTCCCGCTACTAGTAAACAAAGGGCTTCCAAGAAATTGGAAGCTTTTTTTATTTCTACGGGTACAGAATAGGTACAGAATCTTAAGTTTTTCATAGTAGCCATAAAAAATGACACTATTTATTATCATCTAGTGTTAAAAACTATAAATTTTTAGTATTAATGAGCAATCGAAATGTGTTTTTGTGCACACACCAAAAACATTCTTGTCTGCTCCCGAAGGTCGTAGAAGAAAAAATATCATTTACTGTAAATGATATTTTAACTATAATAGAAACTGATAGCCGTTTTTAAATTTGTGGATTCAGAGGTTGGGAATGTGGCGGAGAATCCACAAGTTTAAAAATGAACCAATCTCGCCAAAGCGAGTGCGGTAGTATTCATTGAAATTGATAAAAGTTATAAATAATTACCTTCTAAGATTATCTTTTAACTCATTATACTCATCTTTTGTTAACTTTAATAGGTAGTGATTCGTGCCAAACGTACTATTAACAAACTTAAAATTTTTAACAGTTTTATTTATATGTTGTTTTAATTGGTTCAACTCTGCTTCCTTTTTATGGTATGCTTCACGATAATATTTTAATTCTTTATTCTCTCTAATTTGGGTTAGTTCTTCTAAACTTTTCTTTTCAACTTGTAAAGGTTCTTCTTCCTTTTCAACAAATAACGATTCTAACATTTCACGTGTAGGTATCAACTGAGTTTTCTCAATATTTCTTAAAATAGTCGTTACTGCTTTTGTTCTTTTGCTTAAAGCTCTTGTATAGGATAAAAAAGGATTGTCCATAGTGTCATAAGGAGAAAGTCCAGTATCTTCAAAAAAAGCAATCATATAGTCTAACGTTTCTGAGTAACTTGGACTTGTTTTTTTAGAATATTCTTTGAACTTTTCAATGACCTTTCTTTTTAACCGAATTGTATTAAAATCATCCATATTTTATTGAATTGTTACAATGAATCCTTGATTTTACTGGGTTCATTTTCATTTTTGCGTTAAATTACAAAAAATACAATTCTTCAAAATAGACATATCTAATTGATTTTCAATTAGATATGAAATTAGTAACATCGCGAAGCGTGTTACCCTCTTGCTTTTCCCTTAGATTCGCAATGTCATTTACATAGAGCCTTTTTTTTAGATGAGATAAC
>CAYXAZ010000165.1:0-3815 GCA_964463085.1 uncultured Flavobacteriaceae bacterium
ATTTTGTTTCAAAATTAAGCTAAATAGACTTGTTTTTTAACTCAGTTCTTTGTTGGGCACAGTTAATCGTCATTTTCAATTAACTTTCTATCATCTTCTTTTAGAATAGATACTAACATTTCAAAAGATTTATGAGGAAATCTACTAACGTCATTTTTAAAAAAAAGTAATAATAACTTATTCAACACATATATGTTTTTAGTAAAATTTCCTTTCCATATATTATAATCCTTTATTGAAAAAGTATTTGTTTTTCTTACATCGGTTTCACTTTGAAAAAAAATTGGCGATTCTCCGTGTATATGCTTAGAAAACTTTTTCCAATATTGAGTAATAGTTGTTATCAATGATGAGATGTCAGTGTCGAAATTTGGATGAGAGGCAACATATTGTGTTATTTTATCGTGTTTGATTACAAAGTCTCCATCTTTCCATTTTTTGAATTCAATTGGGTGGTGAATAAAATAAATCAATTGCAATGTTAATTCAATGCTACTTCTCAAATGCATATGAGAAGAACGATACAAGCCCATTAATGATAAAAAAAATGACGAATTAATATCTTCAAATATTTCATCTAAAACCAAGTCAAAGTTTTTTAAATTAAGGGAATGAAATACTATTTTATAATTTTTAAAAATTAGAGTCGCTCGATATAATTCATATAAATCATCATCATTAATATTTCTATAAGCATTATCCCAAAACTCTTTAAAATCATCAAAATATAATGGAATATCTTCTTTTGCTTTTGTGATTATAATGTTTTTCATAGATTCCTTAATATTTCCGCCCATTTTGTAAACGATTCCACTTTTTCAATCTCTTTCTTTGATTTATAAGAGTTATGAGAGTGTACTTTGCTGTTTCTTATATTAATAACAGCAGTTTTTATCTTTTCTTTCAACTCAGGATTCTTTTCAACTCTACTAATTATCCTTTTTATTGTTAGTGTTCTTGATTCTTTTTGGTCTTTAAAGCCTAAAAAGAGTTCTTGGTTTGCAAATTCAATTACATCCTTAATTCGTGGAAATACTTTTTTATCTTCTAAGAATGCTTTGATAAGTTCTAATTTATCTTCAAAAGACATTTTTGTCGCTAAATTGCTGATACGAGAATTTTGAATCTTTTCAAATGTTTTTAGGTTTTTTATAAACAGCCTTAATGAAGATGTATCTAACCCCTTCTTATTGTAATCCGAAAGGTTCTTTAAAATCTTTTCCAAATCATTTATATATCCTAGTAGTTCCATAATTATTCTTCCAATTTTAATAAAAGTTCTTGTGTGAAATTCTTGTATGCAGTTACGCCATCGGCATTTGGATTATGTAATGATGCAGGTTTATTAAATTTAGCGGCTTCACTAATTCTTGTTGTAAAAGGAATTACAGTTTGAAATGTGTGGATATTAATATCATCAGTACAAGTTTTTCTAATGGTATCTAAGTGATGATTATGATCATTTGTTCTTCTTACTTGTGTAAACAAAACTCCAATTATTTCAACAGTACACCCGCGCAATTTTCGTTTTAATTGCGTTATTCTATTTATAAGTAATGGAAGACCGATTGCCGCATAAAATTCAGGTGCAACTGGAACGACAATATAATCACTTACAACCAGAGCATTTTGTGGTGCAATAGTTAAATTTGGCGGGCAGTCTATCAATATAAAATCATATTCCGTTTCAAGTTTTTCTATTTGCCTGTTTAATATATCTTCTCTTCCGGGTTCAGCGCTTAAATCTAAGTCCAGAAATGTTAACTCGATATGTGAAGGAATTAAATCCAGATTATTTATCCCGCAAGCATTATTTATTATCGCATCTTTTATATCGTATTCTTCATCACGTGTTGAGAATTTATTATTCATCCCTAGAACATCTGCAATAGTTGCGGTATCTTTTATTTCTTGCCAATCATCAATTCCTATCAACGAGAAAGTTGCATTGGTTTGAGGGTCGATGTCAATAATAAGCACTTTTTTATTATGTTCTCTAGCTAGAATTGTCCCTATTTCGACTACACTTGTCGTTTTTCCAACCCCGCCTTTCATATTAATGAATGATATTGTTTTCATATTTTCCTTTTTATAATTATGCCCAACATAAGGATATGGTTACGTTTTAATACTGAAATAATCCCGATAACTATCTGGACAGCACAAGTAAGCGAAGTACGGCGAAATTAAATTAAGAAACAAACTAAATATATACAATACTTTTTGTTAAAAGCTTGCCCTCAATTGTAAATTACCTATATGTATTGCTTTAGCAGTTTCTGATTTTCTACCTAAGTAATTAAAATTGATATCTAAATAAACAGTGATTTTTTAAAGTATTATCCTCAAAGAAGTAGATATGCGTTCTTGGTTAATGAAAATGTAATTTTGTTATTACTGTAAACCTGCTCAAAGTTATTAAGTTAAGTGGTTTTATAAGTTCGCCAAATATAAAACTTACTAATACAAAACCTACAAGGTTTGTAAAACCTTGCAGGATGTGGATGTGTATAGTTACTTAGACTTTCCTGCAAGGTCTCTAAGACCTTGTAGGTATTTTCCCTCTTTACATTCTAAAAAGAAGGTTGCATGGAATAAATAGGTTAGTTAAATGTGAAGGTTTTGGTCAGGCTTTGGGGATTTCGCTTATCGGCGAGTATATGAAAAGTAACGGGTTTTAATGTACTAATTTTTTAGTTTTACACTGACCTTTATTTTATATTTATGCTTTCGTTTTAGCACTTAATTCGCTATTTTTCATATACATTGTTATATTTTGTTTACTTCTCATTACACCCTATTTCGCCATTATTATAATAAACATCACAGCCTTTATTCATCATTATCTTCAATTTTGCTCTCGCTCTATGTAAACGTATTTTCACAGCATCAATGCTAACTTCTAAAACTTCTGCAACTTCTTTATTTTTCAATCCTTCATAATCGCATAACAAAATTATTGTCCGATAATTTTCGTTCAATTGTTGAATATAATTATCAATACAACCATTCATTTCATCTTTTATCAATTGTTGTTCAGGGGTCAGTTTTTTGATGTTCATCAGTGCAATTTCATCATTCATTTTTTTGCTTAATTCTGAACTGAAAATAGTTTGTTTGGAATTGTTCCTAAAAGAAACACTTCTAAAGAAATCGTTCGCAGTGTTAGTAGCAATTTTGTAAATCCAAGTTGAAAGGCTTGAATCTCCTCTAAATTTATTAAGGTTCTTACCTACTTTGATAAAAACTTCCTGTGTTAAATCTTCTGCATCCTCAAAATTACCAGTCAGTCTGGTAAGATACCTAATAATAGAAGGTCTATGTTGGTTGTGAATATCTTGAATGTTCATCTTCTTATTTTATTAATCCAGAGCGGTGTTATTTATGGACAGCATTCACTACCTTCTGGACAACATCTTTCTTCTTCTTCAACTTTACCGAATAGTTCTTCAGCGATACTTTTGGTTATGTTTGAAGCTCCAGATTTAACACCTTCTGCAACTTGAATAGCCGAAAGCATTTCTTCCAGAGTCAAGCCAGCTTCTAATGCCCGTTTCTTATGGTGTTCCATGCAAGGTTTACAATTAATAGCATATGCTGCTCCAATAGCTATCATTTTTTCCACTTTCTTTGTTATTAATTTTTCCATTTTAAAGTTTTTATTTGTTAATAAATGAATTTCAACTTTACTGACGAAATTATTTGAAAATGGATACACCTTTCTTTTTTTTAATAAAATATAACGTAAGTATATTGTTCCGTTTTAATACTGAAATAATCCCGATAGCTATCGGGACAGCACAAGTAAACGAAGT
>CAYXAZ010000166.1:0-3809 GCA_964463085.1 uncultured Flavobacteriaceae bacterium
TTTAATTTAAAATGATTGTTTGATTTCGTAGAATCACTTTAAGAACGTCAAAAAAATATATTTAGTGTATAACTAATTTAATTTTCTGAAAGTTTTCCACCATCTCTCGGGGATTACTTGGTTGCCTGCTCTTAAATAATCTTGATACGTACATGGTATTAACGCACGCTTTGTAACTTTATTATGATGATGCTCAACTTCCATCCACCATCTATCACTTTTGTTACTTTTATAGAAGTTAATTGTAGTGTCTTCTATAGGTACTATGTATTTTTTGTAATCTTTTTTTGAAGTAAAAGGGTATTCATTTATTCTAAAATTATAGCCTTCGATAAAATACCATATCATCTGAGCTATTAAATGAGCCGTTTGATCTTTCTCATCTAATTTGGCATTATACTCATATATGCCAAACAATGAAACCTTATCGCTAATACCCGCATAACGTGAAATAGCACAAATGGCTTCGCCATAAAAACCATTGGGTACTGCATTTTTATTTGCTGGAGCTTCTGACCTTCTTATAGCACCGATATCTATACTCACAATATCAGTATCTCGCATAATAGGTTCAACCAATTTAACATCATTGGCAATCTCACCTAATCTATAACTATCAAAATGCAATTTTTCTAATAAGTCTATTTCTTCTTGCGAGTTGAAAAAGGTTTGATATCCTATATTGGTATAATTAAAAAGATTGCTTGGTTTTTCCATTACAATCTTACTTAAAAAAGATTCAGAGGAAATTTCTTCTTCAATATTTCCTAAATTAAATTTAGTGTCAACAACTGTTAAGTTTACAGTTTGTTCTAATTTATCGTATGCTCTATAATTTGCATAGGTTAAATCTTGACCTCCTCCTATAATAATAGGTATAATATTTTTCTTTATAAGGTAAGTTATGATCTCTTGGACAGCAAAATAGGTATCATCTTCATCATTCCCTTGAGGAATATTACCCAAATCAACAATCTTTGAAAACCAATTGCCGGGGAATAATTGGTATAGGTACTTACGAATAATACTAAAATTATTACCGGTACCAAGATTATCAACTGCTCTTCTACCTTCATGTACTCCTATAATAGCAATATGCGCACCATTAATGTCTGGTAACCCGTTCTTTTTTGAATGAATATGTATACTTTTACCTAAAGATTGATTTGAAAGCATTGTTGTATGAGCAGCATCTGCATCTTCAACCGGTAAAAGGAAATCAAAATTCATAAACTTAAAGTCAATAGTGAAATAGTATAATCTTTATTTTTTAGTAGTTTTTCTTTTGGTTTTTTTCTTTTTAGGCGTTTTCTTTTCAATAATTTCTTGCACTTCTTCTAATGTTAATTTTTCAGCATTGGTAGTTTTAGGCATTTCAATCTTAAGCTTCCCTTTTATAATATTGAATCTACCCCATCTTGCTTTTTCTACTCTTATTCCTTCAGCCTCCCAGTTATGAATCAATTTATCTATGTCTTTTTGTTTTTTAGTTTCAATCAATTCTTCAATATCTGCCTGAGACAAATTATCATAATCATACTTTTTATTGACATTGATAAAGGTATTATTCCATTTTATAAAAGGTCCGAAACGACCAACGCCCTTTTGAACAGGCATTCCTTCATATTCTGCTATAGGTGCATCAGCTTTTTGTTTTGCGATGATCAATTCAATGGCTCTATCCATATCAACCGACATTGGATTCTCACCTTTATCAAGAGAAATGAATTTTGCACCAAAACGTATATAAGGTCCAAATCTTCCATTAGCAACAATTATCTCTTCTCCTTCATAGTCACCTAAGGTTTTAGGTAATTTGAATAAATCTAATGCTTCTTCAAAAGTAATATTACCCAATGTTTGTTCACCTTGCAGACTGGCAAATTTAGGTTTTTCTTCATCTGAAGCTTCTCCTATTTGTACCATAGCACCAAAACGCCCTAATCGTGCATACATATTCTTACCACTTTCCGGGTCAACACCTAATAATCTTTCTCCTTTGGCACGTTCTGCATTTGCAGTAACGTCTTCTACTTTAGGATGAAAATCAGCATAAAACTCTTTGATCATGGCAGTCCAATCTTCTTTACCACTTGCTATATCATCAAACTCTTCTTCAACTTTCGCGGTAAAACCATAATCTAAAATGGTAGAAAAATGTTCTACCAAGAAATCCGTTACAACTTTACCAATATCCGTTGGTACTAATTTCCCTTTATCAGAACCTACTTTTTCAACTAATTTTCTTTCACTAACAGCATTATTTGTTAATCTTAACTCAGTATAACCTCTTTCAGTTCCTTCTACTGTTCCTTTAACTATATACTCTCTTCTTTGTATTGTTGAAATTGTTGGTGCGTAAGTAGACGGTCTACCAATGCCTAATTCTTCTAATTGTTTTACCAAAGAAGCTTCAGTAAATCTTCCCGGAGGTCTTGAATATCTTTCTGTAGCTGTAATATAATTATTATCTAACACTTCATTAACAGAAAGTTTTGGTAACATTCCTTCTTGTTCTTCATCTTCAGTATCTGTACCTTCTAGATATACTTTTAAAAATCCGTCAAATGTAATTACCTCACCATTGGCTGTTAAAACCTTTTCATTTTTGTTATTTGAAATCTTAACATTGGTACGTTCTAATTGAGCTTCACTCATTTGAGATGAGATGGTACGTTTCCAGATTAAGCTATATAATCTATCTTCGTCATGTCCAAGGGAAACTCCTTGTCTACTCATATTAGTAGGTCTGATTGCTTCATGCGCTTCTTGAGCGCCTTTAGATTTAGATTTATAATTTCTTGGTTTGCTATATTGTTCTCCATAGGATGCAATAATTTCTTCTTGAGCAGCATTTTTAGCATCTTCAGAAAGGTTTACACTATCGGTTCTCATATAAGTAATCAACCCTGCCTCATATAATCGTTGCGCCATCATCATTGTTTTTACAACCGGAAAATATAGTTTACGCGATGCTTCCTGTTGTAAAGTAGAAGTTGTAAATGGAGCAGCCGGTGATTTTTTTGCCGGTTTTATCTGTAAATCTGTAACTTTAAAATCTGCACTTATACAAGAATTTAAAAATGTTTCGGCTTCTTCTCTTGATGTAAAGTTCTTAGGTAATTTAGCCTTGAACTTTTTACCTTCAGTATTTGTAAATTCAGCATCAATTCTATAGGAAGCGACTGGAGTAAAATTTTCTATTTCGCGTTCACGCTCAACAATTAATCGTACTGCAACAGATTGTACACGACCAGCAGACAGACCTCCTTTTACTTTACGCCATAGTACAGGTGAAAGTTCATAACCCACCAATCTATCTAATACTCTTCGTGCTTGTTGTGCATTGACCAAATTATAATTGATGCTTCTTGGATTCTCAACAGCTTTTAAAATAGCCGATTTGGTAATTTCATGAAATACAATACGTTTTGTATTCTCTTCATTTAGTTTTAACTGCTCATATAAATGCCATGCAATTGCTTCTCCTTCTCGATCCTCATCACTTGCTAACCAAACCGTCTCAGCTTTTTTTGCTAAGTCTTTTAACTTTTTAACTACTGCTTTTTTATCAGTTGAAACTTTATAATTTGCTTTAAAATCTCCATCAACATTTACACCTAATTCTTTTGAAGGTAAGTCTGCAATATGACCAAAGCTTGATTCAACTTGAAAGTTTTTACCTAGAAATTTTTCTATGGTTTTTGCCTTTGCAGGAGACTCTACTATTACTAAATTTTTTGCCATATACTTAGTTCAACGTTTACTAATTAAAGTTTTAAAACAACGATTTTAAGATTGCAAAAGTA
>CAYXAZ010000167.1:0-3610 GCA_964463085.1 uncultured Flavobacteriaceae bacterium
AAAGTATTAAATTTGCCCGTTATTTAAGATTAATCGTAATTGATTTTTATGAAACGAGCATGTTAAAATTTTTCTTTCTCAAGGGAATGATTAATAGCGAACAGCATGTGACCGTTAAAAAAGAATAAATATAAACACATGAAACATAATTTAGGTGTTAACCAAAATGTGTTAGAACTCATTGGAAATACTCCAATGATTAAATTGAATAAAATCACCCAAAATTTAGAAGGGGAGTTCTATACAAAATTTGAAGGTTTCAACCCGGGACATTCAACCAAAGATAGAATTGCACTGCATATTATTGAACAAGCAGAAAAGCAAGGCATTCTTAAAAAGGGGACAACTATTATTGAAACTACCTCCGGTAATACAGGTTTTAGTATTGCAATGGTAAGTATCATTAAAGGATATGATTGTGTACTGGCAGTTAGCTCAAAATCTTCTAATGATAAGATTGATATGCTAAAGGCTATGGGCGCAAAAGTTTATGTGTGCCCTGCTCATGTTGGTGCTGATGACCCTCGTTCTTATTATAATGTTGCTAAGAAATTACATTCTGAAATTGCAGATTCAGTATATATCAATCAGTATTTTAATCAATTGAATATTGATGCACATTATAATTCTACCGGTCCTGAGATTTGGGAGCAAACTAAAGGTGAGATTACACATTTGGTGGCTGCAAGTGGTACCGGAGGAACTATTTCAGGTGTAGCAAAATATTTAAAAGAACAATCCCGAAAAGTCGGGACAGCTATTAAAATTATAGGTGTAGATGCTTTTGGTTCAGTATTGAAGAAATTTCACGAAACAGGTGAGTTAGACCCAAAAGAAAGCTATCCATACAGGATTGAAGGGTTGGGTAAGAATTTAATTCCTACTGCTACAAATTTTGATATTATTGATGTTTTTGAAAAAGTAAATGATGAAGATAGTGCTCACAGAACTCGTGAAATAGCATTGTCAGAGGGTATTTTTGCCGGTTATACAAGCGGTGCTGCTCTGCAAGCTGTTTTTCAATTGGCTGAAAAAGGAGAGTTTGACAAGAACAGTAAAGTTGTTGTTATTTTTCCGGATCATGGATCAAGATATATGAGTAAAGTGTATAGTGATGTTTGGATGCGAGAACAAGGCTTTTTTGATACACAAAAACATGCACATGCAGAAGTAGAGTTTATAAAATAGACTAAATTTATACAATGTTTAAAAAGACTTTTAGAAATAAAAGTCTTTTTTTTATGAACTATTTTTATAAATGTTATCAAAAATAACTATATTTAACTCAGTAATTTATATAAAACCTATCAAAAAAAGAGTTGCTTACAGTCTTGAAAAATAGTAGAAAAAGTGATTACTTTGTACCCGTTTAAAATTTATGAAGATGAAAGACTTATTTGAAAGAATAATTAAGGATAAAGGTCCCCTAGGTAAATGGGCTGAACAAGCTGAAGGATACTATGTGTTTCCTAAATTGGAAGGACCAATTTCTAATAGAATGGGTTTTAATGGTAAAAAAGTAATTACCTGGAGTATCAATGATTATTTAGGCTTAGCCAATCACCCTGAAGTAATAAAAGTTGATGGTGAGGCCGCTGCAGAACATGGTATGGCATATCCTATGGGTGCAAGAATGATGTCAGGTCATACCCCTTTTCATGAACAATTAGAGCAGGAATGTGCTGACTTTGTAGGTAAGGAAGCAGCTTATTTAGTGAATTTCGGGTACCAAGGTATGGTATCGGCCATTGATGCCTTAGTTACCAAACATGATGTTATTGTGTATGATATGGATACGCATGCTTGTATTATTGATGGTGTTCGTTTGCATGCAGGTAAACGTTTTGTGTATAAACATAATGATGTAGAAAGTTTAGAAAAGAACTTACAAAGAGCTACCAGAATAGCAACGGAAACCAATGGAGGGATTTTAGTAATTTCTGAAGGCGTTTTTGGGATGCGTGGAGAACAAGGCAGACTAAAAGAAATAGTTGCTTTAAAGAAAAAATATAATTTCAGATTTTTAGTAGATGATGCACATGGTTTCGGAACTCTGGGTGAAGGCGGTAGAGGTACCGGTTTTGAACAAGGTGTTCAAGATGACATAGATGTGTATTTTGCAACTTTTGCGAAAGCTATGGCTGGTATAGGAGCATTTTTTGCAGCCGATAAAGGAATTATTCAATATCTACAATACAATATGCGTTCACAAATGTTTGCTAAATCATTACCAATGGCGATGGTTAAAGGAGCATTAAAGCGTTTAGATATGTTGCGTACAATGCCAGAATTGAAAGAAAAATTATGGCAAAACGTAAATGCATTACAAAATGGTTTGAGAGCAGAAGGCTTTGATTTAGGTACAACGCAAACATGTATCACACCCGTTTTCTTAAAAGGAGATATACCGGAAGCAATGGCAATGGTGCAAGATCTAAGAGAAAATTATGGTATATTTTGCTCGATAGTTGTCTATCCGGTAATTCCTAAAGGGTTGATAATTTTAAGAATGATTCCTACAGCTACACATACATTGGAAGATGTTAAAGAAACTATTGAAGCATTTTCGGGTATGAGAAGCAAACTTGAAAAAGGTATTTATAAGCGTATTGCAGCCGCTATGATGTAAGCAGGATGCCGTTGAATCGAGACGTAGTCGATGATAAAACGTGCATATCGCTTATCCCGAACGACCAGAGGGAGATTCGGGATCTATTTAAATTTAATCGAAAAGAATTCCCCTATGGCTCTGCCTCGGGGATAGTCGGTTTCAAGAATTTTTTTAATTTTTTAAAATTTGTATGATAAGTCTGTCCCGAGTATCTCGACTTCGCTCGATATTAACTTCATCGAAGGGCTTATCTCAAACGATTAAAAAGAGATTCGGGATCTTTTAATTTTAAATCATAAAAGAGTTGAACTTCAATAAATAAAATTACAATTCCCAATTTTTTATAATTTTACGACCCTAAAAAGATTCATTACCTTGCGACATAATGGGGATATAGTTAATATTAACTATATTCCTACGTTGTGCAACATATGACAAAAACCGTAACTGAAATACAAAATATAGTAAATCAATTGGCTGAAAAGATTGATGCACCAACTAATTTACTTCCGACTTTTAGCTCACCTATTGGAGATGCCACACCGAATATTGAAGTTGATAATTTAGGACTTTATAATTATGTGATTTCGGAAAGAGGAAACGAGTATGAAAGAAAAATGACTTCTGACTTGAATGACTTATTATATTGGATATTTGCTTCTGTGACTTTTTCTATGGCTTGTGATTACGAATTAAAAAATAGAATCGAGGAAAAAGATTGTAGACGAATAATATTTGAAAAACAGGAAGAACTACTCGGACTTTTGAATACGGAATGGAAAGAAAAAGAAAAGAAAGAACATCAGTCAATACTGAATAATAATCCGTTTGATGATTTAGCTGGATTAAGAGCTACTTATTGCGGAGAATTAAGAGCAAAAGGATTTTCGGAATTTGAAATTGATAAAAAAGCATACGAGAAGTATCCTGAAAAATAAATACGTTGCACAACAAAGAACTGAGTTAAAAAACAAGTCTATTTAGCTTAATTTTGAAACA
>CAYXAZ010000168.1:0-3455 GCA_964463085.1 uncultured Flavobacteriaceae bacterium
TAAACCAAAGTCTTTAGAAGTGTTAAAAGTGGTATTTAGTTGATTATGAAGAGATTTTTTATACTTATTATTTTTCTTACTGTTTACACATCTGTAGCACAATCAATTACTATTTTAGATATAGATTCTAAATTTCCGATTGTTAATGTAGCTGTTTTCAATGAAGATAAAAGTAAAAGGGTTGTTTCTGATAAGGACGGTGTTGTAAATATTTCTGATTTTGCAGTTAATGATATTTTAACTTTTAGTCATGTGGCATATGTTGAGTTTGAATTGTTAAAAAGGGTAATAACAGGTAAAAAAATTATTTATCTGCGGAGCAAATCAGAACAATTACAAGAAGTTTTTCTATCAGTATCAAAGGGGAAAGAATCAAGAAAGAGAATAGCAGAACAAATAGCAGTATTTTCAATCAAAGATATTCAAAAAACAGCGCCACAAACATCAGCAGATATGCTTGCTGAAATCCCCGGTATTAAAGTCCAGAAATCTCAAGCAGGCGGTGGTAGTCCGGTATTGAGAGGTATGGAAGCCAATAGGGTTTTATTAGTAGTTGATGGCGTTAGGATGAACAATGCAATTTATAGGAAAGGGCATTTACAAAACACTATTACCGTATCACCCAATATGTTAGATAGAACCGAAGTTATTTTCGGACCATCATCTGTAATTTATGGTTCTGATGCTTTAGGGGGCGTTATTCATTATTATACCAGAAAACCTACAGTTAGTGATAAAAATAACGCTAACGTATCTGTTCTAAATCGTTACAGTAGCGTTAATGATGAATTTACGGTACATGCAGGAATAGAATTATCATTCAAAAAAATAGGGTCTTATACAAGCGTATCTCATAGTAAGTTTGGTGATTTACGAATGGGTAAAAACAGGAATCATGGTTTTGATGATTGGGGAAAGGTTTTTGAATATTCAAATAATTCTGATAGTTTTTACAATCCAAATCCTGTAGTAAATTCAAACCCGGAAATTCAACGTAACTCAGGTTACGATCAAACAGATATATTACAGAAGTTTTTTATTCCATTATCTAAAAAAACAGATGTAACTTTTAATTTTCAGTATAGTACTTCATCAGATATTCCAAGATTTGACAGATTAACAGAATACAGAGATGGTGAACTACGTTTTGCCGAATGGTATTACGGACCACAAAAAAGATTATTAATATCCTCGCAATTACAAATTAATCCACATAAAAAGTGGTTAGATAATGGCAGCATAACATTAGCTTATCAAAACATCAAAGAGTCAAGAATAAATAGGAGATTTACGAGTTTAAACAGAACTATCCGTAAAGAAAATGTTGATGTTTTTAGTGTAAATGGCGATTTTCATGTACCACTAACAAAGTCAAAAGATAGAATTTTATCTTATGGATTAGAGTTTACATTTAACGATGTTGATTCTAATTCAGAAGGAAAAACACTATCCGTTAACGATCCCGATAGCAATCAGGGAGAAATTACAGGGTTTTCAGGAACATTTCCGGTTCAATCAAGATATGCAGACGGTGGTAGTACCTATACCACAAGTGCAGTTTATGTAAATTACAGACAAGATATCAGCAAAAAATCTACATTAAATACAGGGATGCGTTTTACAAATACATACTTAACCGCAAGATGGATCGATGATACTTTTATAACCTTACCGGATAGTGATATATCATTAAATAATTCAGCAGTTACAGCAACATTAAGTTATATTTATAAACCAATTGATAATTGGCAGTTCAATGGTGTTTTATCTTCAGGCTTTCGTTCACCAAACATTGATGATGTAGGTAAAGTAAGAGAAAGAAGAGGAGATGTTACCGTGCCTAATGTCAACTTAAAACCTGAGTTTGCTTATAGTGCAGAACTGGGCATTTTAAAATATTTTAATGATAAAAAACTTTATGTTGGCTTGACTACGTATTATACATTATTAGATAATTATATAATCAGAGACAACTTTTTATTAAATGGGAGCTCCACTATTTTATTTGATGGAGAGTTAGGTAATATAGTGGCTAATGTAAATAATAATACTGCCTATATCTTAGGAGGCACATTCAATTTTAAAGGAGATATAGGAAATAATTTCAAAACAAGGGCATCATTTACCTATACTAAAGGAAAAGCATACGACACAAATGAACCCTTATCATCTATTCCGCCGTTTTTCGGCTTATTAGAACTTTCACATGAAAAAGGACGATTAGAAATGGGGCTTGATCTCAAATATAATGGTAGAAAAAAACCAAAAGACTATAATATTACTGAAGGTATTGACAGAATAGAACAGACTCCAATTATAGATGCAAATGCAATAGATGCGATTGACAAGTACTACGGCTCTCCATCATGGACAACATTCAATTTTAGTTCAAAATATAGATTGTCAAAAAACTTTGATTTTTTGTTTGCTGTTGATAATATTTTTGACACACATTATAAAGAATTTGCTTCAGGTATAAGTGCTCCGGGGCGTAATTTTTCTTTTTCCTTATTGGTTAATTTTTGATGATGTCACCCTGAATTTTGTTCAGGGTCTCATCATATTTGTCATTAAGCCTGTTGGTGTTTTCCACCAACAAAGGCAATGAATCTACTTAAAAGCATTTAAGCCGGTAACATCCATTCCTGTAATTAATAAATGTATATCATGTGTACCTTCATAGGTAATTACACTTTCTAAATTCATTGAATGGCGCATAATGCTATACTCACCGGTAATACCCATTCCGCCTAACATTTGTCTAGCTTCTCTGGCAATAGTAATAGCCATATCAACATTATTCCGTTTTGCCATAGATATTTGTGCAGTAGTCGCTTTATTTTCATCACGTAAAACGCCCAATCGCCAAGTGAGCAATTGTGCTTTGGTGATTTCAGTGATCATTTCGGCTAATTTTTTTTGTTGTAATTGAAATTGTCCAATTGGTTTACCAAACTGTATACGTTCTTTAGAATAACGTAAAGCAGTATCATAACAATCCATTGCAGCTCCAATAGCGCCCCAAGCAATTCCATATCTAGCGGAATCTAAACAACCCAACGGTGCTCCTAATCCTGATTTTTTAGGCAGTAGATTCTCTTTAGGGATTTTTACATTATCAAATATCAATTCACCGGTAGAAGAAGTTCTTAAAGACCATTTATTATGCGTTTCAGGCGTTGTAAAACCTTCCATACCGCGTTCAACGATCAATCCATGAATTCTTCCTTCTTCATTTTTAGCCCAAACTACAGCAATATCCGCAAAAGGAGCATTAGAGATCCACATTTTAGCACCATTTAGTAAATAGTGATCCCCTTTATCTTTAAAATTAGTTGTCATTCCTGCAGGATTAGACCCATGATCAGGTTCGGTCAACCCAAAACAGCCAATAAACTCACCCAATGCTAATTTTGGTAAATATTTTTGACATTGTTCTTCGGTACCATATTTCC
>CAYXAZ010000169.1:0-3394 GCA_964463085.1 uncultured Flavobacteriaceae bacterium
AATATTAACGTTTTTCCAAAAGTACAACATTTTCTACATGATGTGTTTGCGGAAACATATCAACAGCTTGTGTTTTTACAATTTTATATGCTGGGTCTAATATAGCTAGATCTCTTGCTTGTGTAGCCGAATTACAACTTATATACACAATCTTTTGTGCAGCTATTTTTAACAGTTGTTCAACTACTTTTTTATGCATGCCATCTCTTGGCGGATCTGTAATTATCACATCTGGTTGTCCATGAGTACTGATAAAATCATCCGTAAAAATTTTAGCCATATCACCTACATAAAATTCAGCATTATTAATAGCATTTAGTGTTGCATTCTCTTTGGCATCAGTAATAGCTTCAGGTACACTTTCAATACCAATTACTTTGTTGGCTTTTTTGGCAATAAACTGAGCAATCGTACCTGTACCGGTATAAAGATCATACACTAACTCATTACCTGAAAGGTTGGCAAAATTCCGAGCAATTTTATATAATTCATAGGCTTGTTCAGAATTGGTTTGATAAAAAGATTTGGCATTGATTTTAAATCGTAAGCCTTCCATTTCTTCAAAAATATGATCTTGACCTTTATATAAAACTATTTCTTGGTCATAAATAGTATCATTTGCTTTTTGATTGATGATATATTGTAATGAAGTAATTTCAGGAAATTTTTCAGTGATAAAGTCCAATAACAATTCCCTTTTTACTTTATCATCTTCAAAAAACTGAATGACCAACATAATATCTCCGGTAGAAACAATACGGAGCATCATAGTGCGTAATAATCCTTTTTGTTCTCGAGGATTAAAAAAGGATAGATTGTTTTCTATGGCAAACTCTTTAATGGAATTTCTAATTGCATTTGAAGGATCTTCCTGTAAGTGACATTTATTGATATCTAAAATTTTATCCCACATCCCGGCAATATGAAACCCTAATGCATTTCTATTGTCAATTTCTTCGCCTGAGTTTATTTCTTCTAAGGTCAACCATCGATTGCTCGAAAAAGAAAACTCCATTTTATTTCTATAAAAATAATGTTTTTCAGCACCTAGAATAGACGTAACCTCAGGAAGTTCTACATGACCAATTCTTGTGAGGTTATTGACAACCTCTTTCTCTTTGTAAAATAATTGATCTTCATATTTCATGTGTTGCCATTTGCAACCACCACAAAACTCAAAATGTTCACAAACGGGTGTTGTACGCTTATCAGATAGTTTTTTAAAATCGATAGCTTTACCTTCGTAATAAGCTTTTCGCTTTTTAAAAGTTTGTACATCTATTACATCACCCGGCACAGCATTTGATAAAAAAATCACCTTGCCATCCGGTGCTTTAGCGACCGCTTTACCTTTAGCTCCGGCATCAATTACTTCAATATTTTCAAAAACGATATTTCTCTTTCTTCTTGACATGCGGCAAAAATAACAATAGCGGTAAATATATGTATCATTTATTTAGGTTATATTTAAAAAAGACTTAAAACTTTATTAAAAAATGTAACTATTGAACCTTTTTAAATTTTCTACGTCTTTAAAGTAGAATTCAATGAATAAACCTGAAAAAATATTTGATGGATTGTTGGTGTTGCAATGCCAAAATGGAGATAAAAAAGCATTTTCACTATTAGTGAAACGTTGGCATACTAAGTTATGTAAACAAGCCTTTTTTTACACAAAAGATATTGATATTTCTAAGGATATAGCTCAAGATAGTTGGAATGTTATTATTAAAAGAATAGTCGATTTAAAAGAGCCAAATAGTTTTGGGTCTTGGGCATTGACCATAGTAAATAGAAAAGCTATTGATTGGTTGAGAAAGCATAAAAAAAATGAAGAAAAGTTACATACATATTACGAAAATTCACAAATGAATCATGATACAGAAATTAATAATAATAATATTGAAGATGATCATAATAATATTAATGACGATAATACAAAGATTGTGTTAAATGCAATTAAAAAACTACCCGAGAATCAACAAATTATATTAAGATTATTTTATGTTGAAGAATATACAATACTTGAAATAAGCAACATCTTAAATATTTCAAAAGGAACTGTAAAATCAAGGCTGTTTTATGCCAGAGAAAAATTAAAATCAATATTAAAAAATAAAAAACATGAAAACAAATAAAGAAGAAATAGACCAAATAATAAAGGAAACATTAACTAATGAAGAAGCCAAATTTTATGATGAGTTAGGAGAACAAAATTTATTACAAATGTTAGGCGGGCTTTTTCAAACAAAATATAGCTGGCTTATTATAATAATGAATATTGTAAACATAATAATGTTTGGATTATCAATTTATTGTATCATTCAATTTTTGAATACAGATATTACAAATGAACTTATTAAATGGGGAGCTGCAACTGCTATATGCTGGTCATCTATATCAATGATAAAATTATTTATTTGGATGCAGATGGATAAGAATGCAATTTTAAGAGAGCTTAAAAGATTAGAATTACAAGTGGCTTCTTTAGCAACAAAAGCTAAAAATTAGACAAGAAAAAAAGCATCCATCTCAATTAGGTGGATGCTTTACTATAAGAAATTATGTAAAGTTTATTTAGCTATGCTACGCATATAAGCAGCTAAGGCTTGTAATTCTTCAGGACTCATATCTTTTACAAAACTGTCTAGATTTCCTTTCATTATTGCTACTTGACCCGGGTCAGTATCAACTATGGCATCAGCATTTCCTTTTAAAAATTTAACAAGATTTGCTCCTTTTTCATTGTATATTTTTACAATATCTTTAATTGAAGGTGCAATTGTTTTAGTATCTAAAGCATGACAAGCAATACAAGTCTTTTCAGAAAATAGTTTTTCACCCATTGCAATTTGTTGATCTTTTGTACTAGTATCAGTAGTAGTTTCTTCAACTTTCACTTCTTCTTTTACAGATTCAACTTCTTTTTTCACTTCTTCTTTCTTTTTATCACCACAACTGGTAAAGGCAAAAATTATAGCTAAAAATAACGTTAGTAATTTTTTCATGTCAATAGTTTTTAAATTTTAAACAAAAATAGATGATTATACTTTTAAAACGTAATTTTCATAATAAGTATGTTACTCTATAATTCAATTTAGAGGCATTATAAATAAATATATCATCAGAAAAGGTTTAATAAACGCACGCTTATAACCTGAGTTCGACCTAAGATTTAATTTACAGAATCCTAAGAAGAAGTGAGATTTGAAGTGTAAAATTAAAAGGAATATCTAGATATTTTAATAATTTTACCCGAAAAAGATTGCCTTTTCTTTGAATTTCCAAAGGATTTGATGAATTTTTTCCAATTACTCACTTCTATTTTATTTTTTTAATGGTGTTCGTGAACCTCCTTTGTCGGTTTCTTGCCATATTTTTTCAAACTAACCCG
>CAYXAZ010000170.1:0-3384 GCA_964463085.1 uncultured Flavobacteriaceae bacterium
AATTTCTCCTTATTTATTGGAGAAATTGGTCTAGACAATGGGGTCCACTATAATCCTCACCAGATACATGATCAGATGGATAATACAGCGTCGCACGATTAAGCCCCAAAAGCTCACATTGACGACGCACGCTAATTTGCTCATGATCGCGTTCTACCCATGATTTTTTTTGCATCACCGTGCTATTCAACTTTTTTTTTAAGCCAGTCGAGCTCAACTTTGAGTCGACCAATTTCTTCATACAACGGGGCGGTTAGTGTGTCTTCATTGAAGGTTTTAGCCTGCCCTGATTCGAAGAGCTGGGTGGCTCCCTCAAGCAAACATTTCTTCCAAGTACTAATTTGTCCAGATGACACTTTGTAGGCTGAAATCAGCGCGGCGGCGGTTTTATCTCCCTTGAGGGCTTCAATGGCCACTTTGGCTTTGAATTTTGCACTATGCGTTTTTCGCTTGGTCGTCATATTAATCTCTCCTGTTAATCAACCGACATTATGAGCTAAATTGCTCCTTAAGTGGTGGTCTGATTTACGGGGTCCACTATAAAAACCCGCAACAATCAGCATAAACACAATAATTACTGATTCAAATTTACTCGGCATCCTTAGCCAAAAACAGTCTTTTCTATTTAGCAGATCAATGTTGAGGGAGGGTTAAAAACATTATTTTGTTTGTTTTCATTAATTATTAAGCAATATAGTTAATGATAATGATTGTTTATTAATCTAATTTCATATATGGATTTTAGTTAAAACAACATAATAATTATAAAAAGAAAGAATAATTATGTCAGATGAGCCTATAAAAAATGATTGGGCTTCAGAGGTAGAAGTACGTAAGAGAGATGGAGAAACGTATCAAAAAATACTGAAGCATATTGATAATGGTGTTTATCTTGAACACGTAAGAAAGGATGGTGAAATAGGTAATGATACCCTTCTCATGATGTGTGCAGAACAGGGGCTAACAAGTAGCGTTCGTTTATTAGTATCCTTGATAGGCGTGGATGTGCATATGAAAAATAGCCAAGGAAAAACAGCTTTTGATATGGCAGTAAATGATGATATAAAGAAAATGCTTCGTGAGGCAGAGCAGGGTGTTTTTATACCTGTTTTAAGAGGAGGCCCGCAGCAGAGGGGTTAATTATTTTTTCTATATTGATGGTTATTTAAAATAGTTTTGTATTATTTTTAATATTTGATCTAATAACTCTTTAGGAATATTGTTATTTGTATTTGATAATATTTTTTGTAATTTTGTATATTTTTCTTTTTGAATAATATTGTTTTGTTCTTGATCGGTAAAGTTATGAGGATTTGATTTATTTATTTCCCCTACAACTACATCTTCTAAAAAATTCCAATTTTTTAGAAATCCTCTTAATTGACTGGAGATATCTTTAATTTCTTCCTTGATTCCTCTTTGTCGGACATTAATTTTTTTCACTAGGAAAAGTATTTTAAGTATTAAGATGCTTAGTATTATTGATATAACTCCAAGGACAACTATGATAATAGTTTCAATAATAGTAGAATATGTTTTTAAGTGTATAAATAATGTTAGACTATAAGTAATTAGATAAAAAACGTAAAATGGGGCTAGGCGGTATATTATAGAAATAAGCGTTTTTTTCTTTTTATTTTGGTCAATCTCTTTTCTTAGATAATCTAATTTTTGGTTTTTCTCTTCGATTTCATCAGCGTAAAATTGATGGAATAGTTCAGATTTTTTATCTGAATTATCTTTAGGTGGAAATTCTTTCAGTATATTTGTAGTATTATGTAACTTAGCTGATAGGTTAATATTTTTTGCAACGATTCTGCTATAAAAATATTGTGAGAAGCCAAATATAGCAGTTGTTATAATTACAAGACCAGTTATTACAGGAAGTAAATCCATTAAGTTGTAACTACCCTCTACGCTAATTAGTTAGCGTATTAATAAAGAGAAATAAAGATAGACTTTTTTTATTAAGTACAATAATTTAGCGTTATTATATAACTGATCTAAAAATCAGTATGCGGCCGAACAAGCATGCCTGATAATAAAGAAACTATCAAGCGTCAATAAAACGTCTTTAATTGTAAATAATTATGGAGGAGGTGTTTGTTGAATAGAGTCTATCAAATGGATAACTCAATAGCTTGTACATTATAGTAACTTATATTGGATTACCATGCGGAAAGTATATTAATGATGTAATTAAATCAGGTGTCAAATTTATCTGTTAAATTAACAGCAAGTTTCTACTGAGTGTTTTGCCTTGATGCTCTCATAGCTACTGCTTTGATTGCTGGTTGTAGTAGATTCATGTTCTATAATCGAAGTTATAAATTTAAAAGTTTTCAATAACCTTTTTCCATTAATATGATCATTGAATGAGGCTATTGCAACCGCTCGATTTTGACTTTCTTCTTTACGGTATGCTTCTTTGCCAACCAAGAAAAAATGTGGTTGACTGGCGACAATATTTTGATCAATTCCTTTATGTATTACTATTTTGGATGAAAAACCAGGGTTGTTTAATAAACGATAAGCTGAATTATTCTCTGACTTTGCTTTATCTGAATTTATAATAATTAGTTTCAGAGATGCTTTTCCATCTTCAAGATATTTTTTTAAAGGATCTATCAATGGGTTCCAAAATTCTTCATACAAAGCACCGCTGATCATGTGGATAGGTAACTTTTGTTCTGTAGCTAATTCAATTAAATGTTTAACTATCAATCTTCCGTGTGCTAAAGAAGAATGTTCTATTATATCTGGTAATCTTTTTTTGTGGCATTTCTTTATATATTGATTATATGATTCCATGGTCGTCATTTTTCTGTCACGAGGGAATAAATTCCTTAATTTAGATAAGGATGTATTCCCAGTAAAAGGATTTAGTTTACTAAATATTGGGTGGTTTATAGCGTGATTCAAGAGGCACCTACCACTGCAATTAAGAATTTGTTTATGTTATAGAGTTATATCGGTCAGTATGATAGTTAGTATTAATATATATGCAAATCTTAGGCTAGCTGTTTAAAAATGTGTCAAATCAATTAATTAAATAATCAATCTTATTTTTAAATGGAATACCGTAAAAAATCCTGACAAGTGTTTTAGTTTGCTTAATATCTAGATTAAATGAAAAGTGTGATAAATATCCATATTGAGCCTATCCTTTTTATCTCAGATTTAGGGAAAATTGCTTCTATTACAGCTTGAATATGACTGTAAGTACTGAAAATTGAAGCATATTAGGTCATATACTGCACCATCATTCTAGCAGATAAACTTGGTAATGAACGTAAATATTGCCATCTTTCTATTTGCTGTATAAATATGGCTCTGTTCGCATTAAGTGTTGGTGAAGTTATCCGGTCGCGGTCTGTCGATAGG
>CAYXAZ010000171.1:0-3335 GCA_964463085.1 uncultured Flavobacteriaceae bacterium
TCAGAAATAGGAACACAAATTAATTTTTCATCAGGACCTTTCTCATCAGTCATATGAAATACACCAATGGCTTTTACTTCCATGACACACATCGGGAATGTAGGTTCTGTCCCTAATACCAAAACGTCCAATGGGTCTTTATCTAACGCCAATGTTTCAGGTATAAAACCATAATCTCCGGGATACATCATTGAAGAAAACAACATTCTGTCAAATCTGATTTTATGCAGTACAAAATCATATTCATACTTGTTTCTACTTCCTTTAGGTATTTCTATCAATACATCAAAAGTGTCTTTTACTTTTATTGTCATTTTTTCTTTTTTAGAATTTTAGGCAAAATTAGTAAATAATACAGCAATAATGAAGGTAATTTGATTACAAATAAATTATCTTTTTTAAGGTAACTCTTCTATTAGTTTTAATTCTAAAAAAATAAACCCCTCTTTTAAAAGAGCTTAAATCAACAAAAATAGGATTTTTGTTAACCATATTATTTTGACTACTAATTTTTTGCCCTAAAAGATTATAAACTTCTATTTGTTCTATTAGCTTTCCATTGATAAAAACCTTTCCTGAAGTTGGATTAGGTGAAATAGAAATAGTATTATTCAAATGAAAATCTTCAGTACTTAGTGTACTAGAAAATACACTAGCTAGTGCATTACTCATTTTTATCCAATCATTTTCATCATCTCTTAATTTTGACTTTTCTTGTTCTATATGAACAAACCTTCCAGATGTTGTAGTGGCTGAAGTATTGCAATGATCTGATGAATTATTTAATAATCTGCCTTGTGTGTTCGTAAATCCGATAAGACGAGTCCAACCAGTATTAATATGAGCTAATTCAAAAGTTAACGTATTATCTTCTACTAAAAGAGCATCTTTAATCATTGTGGCATAATCTGTAGAAGGTGTTTCACGAGTTCCATTACTCATTATTACATAAGGATCTGTTGGTTGCTTACCAAAACCATGCAATTGAACAAAAATAGAATTTGAAATAGCAGTAAACAAATTCTCTGTAGTTTTTTGAAATATTGAATTTGTATTATGTGCTAAATCAGAAATTCTATAAGAATCACTAGAACCACAAACACTAGTGGTGCCAGAACATGATGAAAAGCTATTACTATTACAACGGTGTGTTCCGTTAATAAAAACTGCTTTAGCAATCGTATTTTTAAAGCAGTAAACAGCTTGGTTACCCGTATTAGTGTCAAATTTTGAATGTGGTGCTTGAATAATTAAGTTATCTCTTGTGGGCGTTTTACTAAAAGCATAAGTACCCCAATAATTAGATTCTGGGCTCTTTTCTTCCAAAATATAAAACACTTGATTTGGCGAAATAGAAGTATCTGTAAATTCAGTTATTTTATAATTTACTGTATTCGCATTTGATCTTGCATCAACAAGATTATTTGCCAGAACAAAATTTATAATTGAATTCCATGTATTTAATTGAGCTGTAGTTGGTTCTAAATAATTATCTCCTGAGTTGCCTGGAGCATTATCTATGATATTACCTATGTAATTTTCGATGTTTCCTGTAGCAGTTTGTCCAATAAAGACTGCAGGCACCAATAACAAAAATAAGATTATAATGTTATTCTTCTTCATTGTTTTTTACTAAAACTTTTCCGTTTAACTTATCTGTGTAATTACCCTTTTTAATGCTTATTTGACCGTTGATAATGCTGTATTCTAACCCTTCGGCGTATTTATAAGCATCTATATAATCTGCTTTATCTTTAAATGTTTTCGGATTGAAAATGATTATATCAGCATAATAACCTTCTTTTATTTTCCCTCTATTTAGAATTTTAAATATTTCCGCTGTTCTTGATGTACTATTATTAATAAAAGTAGCGATGTCAATCAATTTTTCTTGTTTCACATATTTATGATACTTTCTTGGGAAAGAACCATATTTTCTGGGATGCCCTGAACCGCCATCTGAACCTGTTACTACCCAATCTTGTTTCATAAAGTTAGATATATCATCGCTATTCATATTAAATGATGCTACTTTAACAAAGCCTGTTTTTAGTGTTTTAAAAACTGTCTCTTCAGGAGAAATATTAAATAGTTGAGAAATTTCAAATAAGTTTTTCCCTACTAAAGTAGTATCTATGGCTTTTACAATCAACAACTTATCTGCACCACCTCTTCGGATGATATTTTTTTTGGTTTCTTCTAAAATTCGTTTCTTTAATGCAGGCTGATTGTATCGTATAAACAAGGAATCTATCCCTCCACTTTCAGCCCATCTAGGCACTACTGCCGCTTTTAAACTTGTAGCTGAGGCTTCGTATGGATATTGATTAGCGGTAATATTAATTCCTTCTGCTCTTGCTTTCTCAATTATATTAATTATTGTATCACTTTTACGCCATACATCAACTCCTAAACACTTTATATGTGATATATGAATTGGTAGTTTGGCTAGACGACCTATTTTTATTGCTTCTTCTATTGCGGAAATTAAACCAATAGTAAATGAACTTTCATCTCTTAAATGTGTATCATAAATTCCATTATTTTTAGCCACTATTTTAGCCAAAGCTATAACTTCTTCTGTATTAGAATAACTTCCCGGAGCATAAAACAAGCCAGTTGACATTCCAAAAGTACCAGCATCCATTTCTTGTTGAACAAGCTCCTGCATTTTTTCAATATCATTGTTAGTAGCTTTTCTATTGCTTGTACCTATAACTTCTTTACGGATTGTACCATGACCAACCATTAATACTACATTAGTACCAAGCCCATGTTTTTCATATAATGTTTTGAATTTTTTTGTTGGAAAATAACTACTTCCATCATTACCAATAGTTACTGTAGTTACACCTTGCATTAAAAAGGGCAAATTATGAGACTTTTTAGCATCTTTCACATCGTCTTCAGCATGTGTATGAGGATCTATAAATCCAGGACATACAATTAATCCATTCGCATCAATTGTTTTTACTGCATTTATAACAACTGTATTTTCATCTCCAATAAATACAATTTTATCATCTTTTATGGCTATGGAAATATTTTTTGGAGTTTTGTCTATTCCATTATAAACTGTTCCGTTTTTAATTAAGATATCGACTTCAATATTCTTTTTAGAACAAGAAAAAATACTAACTAAAATGACTAACATGAATATCGATTTCAGTTTTCGCATAATCTTGAAACTTTAATTTAAGTATCTCTAAAAGTAATAAATTTAAATAGATTGAAAAACTTAAAAAGCTTCAACATTTCTGCAGAAGCTTATTGTACTCAAGGTGGGAATCGAACCCACACTCCCGAAAGAACTGGATTTTGAATCCAGCGCGTCT
>CAYXAZ010000172.1:0-3323 GCA_964463085.1 uncultured Flavobacteriaceae bacterium
ATTTATGTATGGTATGATAATGAATATGGCTATAGTCACCAAGTAATACGCTTGGCAAAATATATTTCTAAGGTAAGAAGGTATACTTATTATTAATAATCAAATGCTGTAAAAGTAAAAGTTAAAAAGATGAGTTCTATATGATTTTATGCAAATTATTTTTTTAAGTAAAAAATTTCAAAATCATTTTGTAATCCCATATTTTCAATTTCTTCATCTGAACAAAAATCTTTTGTATTAAAAACTTCTACTTTAAAACCTTTAGAAACAAATCTATCTTTATAATCTCTACCATATCTTCTTAAGTTAGCATAGGCTCCATAAAATTTAAGGCGTTTTTCTGGATCACTAGTGATTTTTGAGTCTTCTAAAGTAGTTTCTTTTGACTCATCAATAGGTGAGAGATGAATACTCCAACCTCCGGTTTTTTGAACTCTATATAGTTCTGAAATTGCTTTAAAATCATCTGGGACATCATCAAGTACATCAATACTTATAGTAACATCAAAATGATTTTCTGGATAAGGAATACCCATCATATCAATTTTTTGCATTGCTCTTGGAGAATTGAAGTCTGCTGATAAATAATCTATATTTTTTAGTTTTTTCATTTTTTTAAAACAATATTCTGGTGCAAAATGGATTACTTTTAGTTCTTCACTAAAAAAATTTGTTTTCCTTTGTAAAAAAATCCAAAATGTACGATGACGGATGCCTGAACAACATTTAGGGCATGAGTTATTAACGAAATTGTTAAATTTTGTTTCACAAACAGGACAGAATACATTATTTCCTGAATATTTAATACTCCGTAAATTATAGTAGCTCCATAGAAAAAATTCAAAAAGAGGTAATGGAATTACCTTTTTAATTTGTTGCCAGTTTTTATAGTCAGTTATTTTCATTTTCATCAAAAAATTGTAATGGCGAAGATAGTTATTTTTAATTTTAGTAGAAATAGTTATTTTTGCCTGTTTTAAAACACCTTTTCCTTATTTTTAGCACATTAATATTTATTAATATATATGCCAAATATTCAAGATAAAATTACTACACTTCGTGAAGAACTTCGTCAGCATAATTATAATTATTATGTGTTAGATAATGCTACTATATCTGATTATGATTTTGATATAAAACTAAAAGAATTACAACAGCTAGAAGAACAACATCCTGAGTTTTTTGATGCCAATTCACCTACACAACGTGTAGGAGGCGAGATTACCAAGAATTTTGAAACGGTAACTCATAAAAATAGAATGTACTCATTAGATAACAGTTATTCAAAAGAAGATCTATTAGATTGGGAAAAGAGAATTCAAAAAATGTTGGGTGTTGAACAAATTGAGTATACCTGTGAATTGAAATATGACGGCGCTTCTATCAATTTAACTTATGAAAGTGGCGAATTAAAAAGAGCGGTGACAAGAGGAGATGGATTTCAAGGAGATGATGTTACTCCCAATATCAAGACAATTAAGTCAATTCCATTAAAACTAAAAGAGAATAGTATTGCCGATTTTGAAATTAGAGGAGAGATTATTTTGCCACTCGACGGGTTTAATAAAATGAATCAAGAGCGTATAGAAGCAGGAGAAGATCCTTATAGAAACCCTAGAAATACTGCCAGTGGAAGTTTAAAATTACAAGATAGTGCTGAGGTGGCAAACCGTCCATTAGATTGTTTGCTATACCACGTTGTGGCAAATAGATTGCCTTTTAATACTCATTATGAAGCCTTGGAGAATGCTAAAAAAGCGGGATTTAAAATTCCGAATACGCTGAAAATTGCCAATTCTATAGATGCTGTTTTTGATTTTATAAATTATTGGGATACTGAACGTCATCAGTTGCCTTATGAAACAGATGGCGTGGTTATAAAAGTAAATTCTTTAGCACATCAAGATGAGTTGGGGTATACAGCAAAAGCTCCCAGATGGGCAATTGCTTATAAATTTAAAGCTGAACAAAAAAGTACGATATTAAAGAGTATTTCTTATCAGGTTGGTCGTACAGGTGCTATTACACCAGTTGCTAATTTAGAACCTATAGAATTGGCAGGCACTATTGTAAAACGTGCTTCATTACATAATGCAGATCAAATTGAAAAACTAGACATTAGAGTAAACGATACCGTTTTTGTAGAAAAAGGAGGCGAAATTATTCCGAAAGTGGTTGGTGTAGATTTGACTAAAAGACCTGAGGATTCAGTACAAACACAATATATCAGTATTTGTCCGGATTGTGGAACAGTCTTAGAAAGAAAAGAAGGTGATGCCAAACATTATTGCCCAAACGAATATGGTTGTCCGACACAAATTACAGGTAGAATACAACATTTTATCAGCCGTAAAGCAATGAATATTGATGGATTAGGCGCAGAAACAGTAGAGTTGTTGTTTAAAGAAAACCTGATTACGAATTATGCTGATTTGTATGATTTAAAAGTTGAACAGATCATTCCATTAGAGCGGATGGCAGAAAAGTCAGCTGAAAATATGATTAAAGGTATAGAAGCATCAAAAAAGATTCCGTTTGAAAAGGTTTTATTTGGACTTGGCATTCGATTTGTAGGAGAGACGGTTGCCAAAAAATTAGCAAAACACTTTAAGAGTATAGACAATTTAATGCGAGCTAGTTTTGAAGAATTGATTGCTGTTGATGAAATTGGAGATAGAATTGCTGAAAGTATCGTAGATTTCTCTAATAATTTGGTAAATATTCAATTGATAGATAGACTAAAGAGTTATGGAGTTCAGTTACAACTATCTGCGGAAGCATTAGAGAATCAAACAGATACATTACAAGGTAAAATATTTGTAGTTTCTGGGGTATTTATCAAAATGAGTAGGAATGAACTCAAAAAGTCTATTGAAGATAATGGCGGAAAAGTGTCGAGTTCAATCTCAAAAAAAACCACCTGTATTATTGCAGGTGATAATATGGGACCAAGTAAACGTATAAAAGCCGAAGAGCTAAAAATTCCTATCATTTCAGAAGATGATTATTTAGAAATGCTTTAAAAATACCAAATGCTTAATAATTTTTAAAACTTTCCCCTTTGGATTAACGAAATTAAAGCGGCGCTTTAATTGAAGTTACTTAGAAATGCGCTTTTGTTTCTTCAATTTTGACTTGAGCTTTTTTGAACTTGTCCATCATACCAGATAAATCTCCAAACATAATTTTAACATTTTTATAAGAGTGTTCTTAACAACAAATTTAGTATTTTCGATACTTATAAGTCTTAATAAAATGAAAAAAATAATTCTTTTTTTAATAATAGTTTCACTTACTTTTGCAACTTCGTGTAAAAAAGAGGA
>CAYXAZ010000173.1:0-3119 GCA_964463085.1 uncultured Flavobacteriaceae bacterium
AATTGGTAGTCGCGAGTGGATTCGAACCACCGACCCCCACCATGTCAAGGTGGTGCTCTAACCAACTGAGCTACGCGGCTACTACTGAGGACAGAACAATACTAGAAATATTAGACAGTTACAAGCTTTCCGTGAAGACTCTCTAAATAATATTGTTGATTTTTTGATTAAAATAAGAAGTAAATTGGTAACATATTCAAAACTTTAGGTAGAATACGTTGATCGTTCATTTCTAATTTATCGTTCTTCCATCTTAATGTTTTGGCACCAGATATATAATCGGTGCTAAAGACATACAGCTACCTAGAAATTAATAATTTCAACTTATAATTCAATCAACCAATTCTTAGATATAGAGTTAAAAAAGTATAATATTTATTTAATTTCAAGTACTTTTTCAGAAAACGATCGTATTTTTTGTTCCTCTTCAATCATCATAATTACAACATCTTCCATTTTATATTTCGCTTCCCAATCAAGAATTTCTTTTGCTTTATTGGGGTTAGCAACACTAATAGATAAATCAGAAGGACGTAATAATCCTGTATCTACCGTGACGTAATGTTTCCACTCAAGCCCAACTTCTGAAAATGCCATTTCTACAAAACATTCTAAGGAATATGTTTCACCAGTCGCTATTACAAAGTCATCAGGTTTATCCTGCTGCAACATTAACCACATCGCTTCTATATATTCAGGTGCCCAACCCCAATCTCGTTTAATTGATATATTTCCAAGGTGTAAATCAGTCTGCAAACCTGCAGCAATTTTAACTGCAGAAGATATGATTTTTTTTGTAACAAATCTCTCAGGTCTTAAAGGTGAATCATGATTAAACAAAATACCTGAACATGCAAATAATCCATAAGCTTCACGATAGTTGGCTACCTCCCAAAATGCAGCAGATTTGGCCACAGCATAAGGACTTCTAGGTCGAAAAGGTGTATTTTCATTGGATGCAATACCATTTGTATCACCAAAACATTCACTTGATCCTGCATTGTAGAATGATATCTGCCGTCCAGTAAAACGAATAGCTTCAAGTAAATTAAGTGTACCAACACTAATACTTTCTAAAGTTTCTACAGGTTGATGAAACGATAATCCGACTGAGCTTTGTCCAGCTAAATTATAAATTTCATCTGGTTCAATTTTTATTAATACTTGTAATACACTTCTAAAGTCATTCAGACTCATTGATTCTAAATACACTAATTCTCTTATACCCAAATATTTTAAGTTATTAAATGTAGAAATTTGCGCATCACGAGATGTACCATAAACTTCATATCCATTTTCTAGAAGAAATTTTGATAAATAAGCTCCATCTTGACCAGTTACACCACATATAAGTGCTTTTTTCATAATTAATCTCTAAATCTCACCAACAAAAATATTGTAAATCAGTTCTATTGTAATAGAAACTTCCCCCCTCCACAAATGATGATTACTTTATGCTCTTAAATAGAAAAAAATTTATATTTATTTAATTATCTTACTATTGTCTAGTTGACCATAAAATTATGCTATTATTACATTAATCGTAAAAAGTAATCCTTGTAGTATTATTAAGTAAAACCTACTTAAATTTGACTTGCATTAAATAAGTTACAAAGCTGAATGATAAAAACAACACTCACAGCAATAAATTCATTTACTTATTCTACAGATAAATCAAAAATTTTTGTATATTTTCTTATCTTCTTATTTCCAATTGCAGGGATGAGTGTAAAGCACTGGATTTCAAATATTTATATTCTACTTATTCTACTTGCTCTATATTCACTTAGAAAAAAAAGCAGCCCTTTACTAAAACAAGAAAAATATTTTTTATGGATTTGCGCAATCTATTTTACAACATTCATTTTTACATCATTAGTAAATGGATGGGGAAAAGCCCAGACATATTACTTAGGTACTGAGCTACGTTTTCTTATCGCTATTCCTCTCTATTTATTATTAAGAAGATATTCTAATTGTGACACATGGTTAATTCGCGGTGCTATTTTGGGAAGTATTTTTATGTTTTCTCAAGCATTTTATGACGTTTATATATTAAACCATAACTCCGCCATAGGTATTTATAGCAAAAATATTATTGGGCCTTATGCTGTATTAACTGGAATTTGGTCTTTTATCTATATTTTGTACAACTACAAAACACTAAAACACAATCAAATTTATTTCATTATTTTTTCAATTTTAGCCGCCATGTTTACATTAGCTTTATCAGGATCCAGAGGTGGTTTCGTAGGCTTTTTCCTAACATCAATATTGTGTGTGATTTTATTTTCTAAATATCGCTGGATTATTCCAAGCTTAATCACCATATGTTTAATTGCATTTTTATTTTATAAAAATTTAAATACAGTACAACTTAGCGTAGATGCCGCAATCAATAAAACCAAGTTATATTTTCAAACTGAAGATCATGTTAAAGATATTTATCTAAAAAACTCAACTGGAATACGACTGGAAATGATACGAACAAGCATATTACTAATAAAAGAGAAACCGTTAGTTGGTATTGGCCCAGGAAATTATGAAAAAGCTATTGAGCATTATATACAGGTAGGTAAAGCAAACCCTGCCATTGGAAATTTTGCATTCCCGCACAATAGTTTTTTAGAAGTGGTTATTGGAAAAGGACTGATAGGATTGTTATCATTATTACTGCTTTTTTATTATCCAGCATATATATATATTAAAACTTATAAATTATCTAAGTCAACAGCTTCAATAGGGTTAGTAAACATTACGGCATTTACTGCTTTCTCTTTTACAGACCATTCAGTCATTTTAATGAATAATTACACCTCAATACTATTACTCAGTATGACAATTTTTTTTTCAGCACACATAAATAAAGTATCTAGCATCAGAAAAAATTAAACTTAACATTCTTTTCAAAACCAATACGATTTCAAACTATATGTCGAACCTGAAAAAAGATTCAAACGCTTAAAGATCGCAGATTGTTATTGTATAGCAGTACACTCATTCGCGAAACAGCGTAACCGCAAAATAAACCCCACTCTATCAAGAACTCCCCCCTGATTTAGGATGGTAATCCTATAAACTAGGAGAATCATCATGCTCAGACGAACCCAAGCCCAATG
>CAYXAZ010000174.1:0-3103 GCA_964463085.1 uncultured Flavobacteriaceae bacterium
TTTGGGCTTTGGGGCTTATCGATGATATGAAAGACGTGGGCAATCCTGATAATGATATTGAAGGCAAAACACTGGAAAAAGCCCATGCGCCCAAAACAGCAGCAAAACGCAGAAAGGCATTAGATAATGACTTCTGATCGTGAATGCTATGTTTATATTGTGCCGCCCAATGAGACCGATTTTGTTACGGCGGGTCGTTTTCGTGTATCCCAAACCAGAGACGGCGAAAAAATCGGCGAGTTTGTCTATGGTAAGCGGTATATGGAGCGCAAAGACGCGGTAGAGCTTGATCCTGTAGAACTTAGACTTAGCCCTCAGAATTATGAGACGGTACGAATGGGTGGCTTCTTTGGCGCTATTCGGGATGCTATGCCCGATTATTGGGGACGATGTGTTATTGAACGTAACTCTTCACAACAGATGGGCAAAACCGTGCTGGATGATTTCGATTATTTAATGAATGGGCCGGATGATCGTGCGGGAGCATTAAGCTTTGGGCTTAATGTTGAGCCACCAGCCCCACGAAGAAAATTCAACCGAACGATTGATCTGGAAAGACTTCAAGAAATGGCCGAAGCCATCATCAATGACGATGCCGATCCGTTTGCTTATAAAAACGAAGATCACCATGATGCCAAACAAATTCAAGAGCTGCTTTTAGATGGAACATCGATGGGAGGCGCTCGCCCCAAAACGGTGGTCGAAGATAATAACAGCCTGTGGATTGCTAAATTCTCAAGCCCTCGTGACAAATGGAATCAGCCGCGTGTAGAGCATGCATTTTTAGAGCTTGCCAAAAAATGCGGGCTTAATGCTGCCGATAGCAAAACAGCCAGCGTGGCTGGACAGGATGTATTACTGGTACGCCGTTTTGATCGGGATGGCACCGATAATGGTTATCGCCGCCACCGCATGGTGAGTGCGTTAACCTTATTCAAATCCGAAGAAAGTCCAGCGGTAAAAGCTAGTTGGTCTTATCTGCTGCTTGCCGATGAAATTCGTCGAGCCAGTGCAAGCCCCGAAGCAGATTTACGTGAATTATATGGGCGTATGTGTTTTAACGCTGTGGTATCAAATCTTGATGACCATCCAAGAAATCACGCCATTCTGGCAAAAGATAAGGGTTGGCGTTTAAGCCCTGCCTATGATCTTACCCCTACCCCGACTATTGCACTTGATGACAGACATTTGGCGATGGCTTGCGGAACTTTCGGCAGATCAGCTAAAAAGGCCAATCTTTTAACTGGCTGTGAACGTTTTCTTTTATCAAAAGAAGAAGCTGAAATAATCATAGATAATATTGTTAAAATGGTGAGGAGCCAGTGGGATAATAGTTTACGTCGTGCTGGTGTTAGTGAAAAAGATTGTGAGGCGATATCTAGCACATTCATCTATGATGGTTTTTTCTATGATATTAGGGCATGAGTCTTAAAATGGCAGTTGAATAGACAATTGTAGTATGGATCACCCCGGTTCACCCACAGACAATGACGCATCCACCACACCCCAATTCAATGGCTAAATTTCTTTGTTGATGTTGTTTACGAGTAGTGGGTTTTGTTTTCGAACAAGCAGGTTTACGGTGAAAAAGTAACAGCCACCTTCGATCCGGTTGCGTCGATAATTGGGCATGGTAAATTAATCCTTTAACTTTGCATTCCATTGTTGGTGTTTTCATGCGGCGGATTACGCTTTGCTAATCCACCCTACGCGCTCAGAATCGGACATTAAACTTTAAATATGAAGTATATCCTATTGTTTTATATAGTATATTCACTCTAAAAAACCGAACATTAAACTGGCTTCCAGGCCTGATATGATTTGATTAGCATCCATATTCAAATCATTATTTTCTTGTTTTTGATTTGAATATGCTTCATATTTAGATCATGAAGTATAATTGGCAACAATCTGACTGGCCTGATTTTAAGTATGACGTTTCTATTGTACAGGACGTTTTGTTCGCTTTTGCTGAGAAGACAGGACAAGTCAGCGGTATCATCAAAAGCCTGCCTGACAATATCCAGACTGATGCAATTATTGACCTTATGGTTTCCGAAGCTATTAAAACTTCGGAGATTGAAGGCGAGTATCTTAGTCGTTCGGATGTAATGTCATCTATCCGCCATAATTTGGGGCTGGATACTGATACCACACTTACTGCGGACAGACGCGCCAAGGGTGCGGCTGATCTTATGATCGATGTTCGCAACTCATACCAAGAAGCTCTAACCGAAGAAAAATTATTTCAATGGCATGAAATGCTGCTGGGCGGACAGCGTAGAAAGCTGGATGTTGGTATGTGGAGAACCCATGAAGAGCCAATGCAGATTATATCTGGCCCTATTGGTAAATGGAAAATTCATTTCGAAGCCCCGCCTTCAGATAAAGTCCCCGAAGAAATGGCCAACTTTATTAACTGGTTCAACAGTACTGCGCCCGAAGGAAAGGACGAGATTAAAAATCCTGTCATACGTTCGGCCATTGCACACCTATATTTTGAGAGCATTCATCCATTCGAAGATGGTAATGGCCGTATCGGTCGGGCAATTTCTGAAACAGCATTATCCCAGGGGCTTGGCCGCCCTACGTTATTGAGCCTTTCCGAGACTATCGAAGAAAAGAAAAAAAACTATTACGACGCGTTAAAGAATGCACAGAAATCAAATGAGATTACCGACTGGATTATCTATTTCTCAAATGCAATATTAGATGCCCAGATAAGAGCAGAAGAAAATATTGAATTCATCCTCGCTAAAACAAAATTCTTTGATTATTTCAAAGATCAACTCAATGATCGTCATCTAAAAGTAATTCGCAAAATGCTTGATGCTGGTGTGGCTGGATTTGAAGGCTGCATGAGCGCAAAAAAATATGTAGCAATCACAAAAACATCTACCGCAACGGCTACTCGTGACCTTAAATACCTTTCAGATATAGGTGCATTAAAGCAGATTGGCGGAGGTCGTAGTACCAGATATGAGATTCCATTAGGAAATTAGATAACTATAACCCCATCATTTAATCAATACATATTCTTCAAATAAATCTGAAGAAATGGACATAAACCGCTCTTTTGTCTCATAAATATCAAAGCGGCGAT
>CAYXAZ010000175.1:0-2967 GCA_964463085.1 uncultured Flavobacteriaceae bacterium
AAATCAGGCTGGATGTGCTATGTTCAAGTAAACACGTCAAAATAAATAAAAAAGAAACCCAATAGAAAATAAAACGTAAACAAAAATGCGCATAACAAACTCATCCAGCGGGACTTTTAAACCTGTCGCGGCTTTTGCAAAAAACCCGCAAAAGCCACGCCAGCTTTAAAAGCCCCTGATGAGGGCGTTAGATTTTAATAGAATTTAAAGGGCATAAACTAATAGCATGAACAAAAATCTCAGTGATCTAGTAAATCCATCCTGGATGAAGTCGATAAATAGATTACAAAATCAAATTAATACATTGGCCTTTCAGGAATCAAGTGCATTTGATGAGGCTAGAAAAATTGCAGAAGCTACAACATTAACATCACTAGCGTTTCACGATTTAGAAATAATGAGGTCTACAACTCAAATTGCTGAATCATTTAAACTTGCATCACATGCATTTAAAGAATCTGACGAAATGAAATCCATCCTTAAATTAACAGACTCAAGTGAGCTTTCTTCGTTAATGTTGCAAGAATCCGAAGCAATGATATCGTTTCGAGAAATAGCAAAAAACTATCAATCATCTACACTTTACTTACAAAATTATGAAGCAATGAAATCATTGCGTCGTGCGGCAAATTCTAGCCAATTTGCTGCCATAGCATTACAGCAATCAGAAGTAGAAAAACAATTTGCTCAACTAAATGAGCTTTCATCGTTTAATATATTAAAAACATTAAAAAACTCACCTTTCAATGAATTTACTAATAGAAACTTATTTGAGCATGAATCATTAGTTGAAATAGACGAATTTCTTGTTGAAATAAATAATGAAATATGCGGAGAAGTTGAATCAGTAACTGACTTCAATGCTCTCTCAGATAAAACGAAAAATATTTTACTTTATTTATACCACTGCTACTTCTTGCCCGTTTTATTAAGTTGTTTTACTACATATGTAATGACAAATGCACTCGAAGCAAAAAAAGAACTTTCAGGAGTTACCACATTCGCAGAAGCAAAATCATTTGTTAAAAGAGCAAATGCGAAATTTGACCGTATGCTTCTTAAAGGTTTTCGTGTAACAACATCAAAAAAATTAAATTTTAGAGAATCAGCAAGCATGAAATCAAATGTAATCACAACACTTCCAATAGGTACGCTTGTTGAAATTATTGACAAATCTAATAGATCTTGGCTGTTAGTGGAAGTTGAGATTGAAGGTGAACTTAAGCAAGGATGGATATCACGAAAACATACTGCTTATTTCAAATAAATCTAACAAACTCATCCAGAGGGACTTTCAAACCTGTCGCGGCTTTTGCAATAAACCCGCAAAAGCCACGCCAGCTTTGAAAGCCCCTGATGAGGGCGTTAGGTTAAAGAAAATTTCAGCATCATCCATAGCAAATTATATTATTCTTGTGGTAAAAGGAAAGAAAAATGACAGACGAATATAAGTACTTTCAGAAGATAGAAGAAGGTTATTTAAGCGTCAGTCCTTTTTTCGGAAAAGTACATGAGATTGATGGAGAGAAATTAGATACTCGTGTTAGACAAGTTACAATGAAGCTTGGAGATAGTGGAGGCTTTTCCATTGATAAAAAAGTTGAAACTAAGAATGGCACAGAAGTTCATTTAAAGACAACTGACAAAGGAACTCAAGAAATTAAAGCATACTTTTTTGAAGATTCAAAAAATGTAAAAACCTTAACTGTCCAAAGGTGGATGACAAAAACTGGAAACCCACATGTCACTGATTCAATGATCCTCTATGGAGAGCAATTAGATATTTTGTTGAATTTCGTAGAAGCCTATGCAGGCATCCCTTCTTTGGGTAACGGGAAGTTGGAGATCCCGTTAGATGTTGCTCTAAGAAAATCAAAAGAAAATTGTAAGTTACAGATCAATGAAGCAGTTGTTGTCGATTATTTGAAAAGCAATCCCAGCTTGATTAAAACTATTGTAGAAAATGAAATTGATGAAGATGATTTAATTTCATTAAGTTATAGAAAAAAGCAACTAAATAAATTCAAACAACTACTAAATGATAATCATTATTTTAATAAAAAGAAAAAAGAATTGGGTAATAATAAAACAGATGAAGATGTTTGGCAGGCATATTTTGAAGATAACACCTGGATATTTGGGTATGGGTTAAATTATTTTTTAAATATACCTCTTGAAGGGGAGAAACTTGAGCAAACTGTAAAAGGTTATGATTGTGTTTCTAGTGGTAAAAGAGTTGATGCTCTATTAAAAACACAAGGAATAATTAGCTCGTTATCATTTGGTGAAATAAAAACACCTAATACACCTCTTTTACATACAACAAAAGAGCCATATAGGGTTGAATGTTGGAGAGCGTCAAATGATTTATCAGGTGGTATTGCTCAAATACAAAAAACAGTTCAGCTCTCTCTTTATAATATAAAGTCGAAAACAGAAATAAAAGACAAACAAGGTGATTTAACAGGGGAACAAATTTACTTGTGTCAACCTAAATCATTCTTAATTATTGGTTCATTATCAGAATTTGAGGGTGAGCACGGTATAAATGAAGATAAGTATTCTTCATTTGAATTATTCCGGAAACAGATAACCAATACAGAGGTAATTACTTTTGATGAGTTATATGAACGAGCAATATATATAATTGAGTCATCAAAAAAAACCTAACAAACTCATCCAGCGGGACTTTCAGAAGGTTCACGATTTTTTGCATTCGCAAAAATCGCGCCCCTTCTGAAAGCCCCTGATGAGGGCGTTATGCGCGTAAGCCAATGGTTTAATTTTTTCGGTAAAACCTAAAAGCAAAGCACGGCTTCGAGAAGGTTATCTTCCGCAGCAGAATAAAATTTCAATTAATTTCTTTCAGTCGGAAAAAGATAAGTTTTTAAAACGGTATTCGGAAAATTAACATTCGCCCGCACCCAGGTTCGGGGTAGGTTGAAAAAATAGCAGCGAACAGCCTTT
>CAYXAZ010000176.1:0-2956 GCA_964463085.1 uncultured Flavobacteriaceae bacterium
TTATTAAGTGGTAATATATTTTGTACAGTACCTTTACCAAAAGTCTGTTTACTACCAATAATTACGGCTCTGTTATAATCTTGCATAGCTGCCGCAAAAATTTCTGATGCTGATGCTGATAATTCATTTACCAGTATAACCAATGGCTTATTCCATTGAATTTTTTTGTCTTTATCAGAACGAACTCTAGGTTTACCTTCTCTATATTTTACTTGTACTATAGGACCATCTTTGATAAATAATCCTGCAATATCAATAGCTGTCTCTAAAGATCCGCCTCCATTATTACGTAGATCTATTACTAAGCCTTCTACTTTTTCTTGTTTTAGTTTTTCAATTTCAAATGCCATATCGGTAGCTGAATTTCTAAAATTCTTTTCAGAAAAATCTATATAGAACTTAGGTAAATTTATAACTCCGAATTTTCTTTTACCTTTTTTAACAACACTTGATTTGGCAAAAGTTTCATCTATTATAACAACATCTCTGATGATAGAAATGGTTTCAATTGTCCCGTCTATTTTCTTTAAAGTTAGTCTTACTTCAGTCCCTTTTTTACCTTTAATAAACTCTATGGCATCATCTAAACGCATTCCAACAATATCTAAAGGTTCCTCACCTGCCTGCGCTACTTTTAAAATAAGGTCTCCTACTTCTAATTCGCCTGCTCTCCAAGCCGGTCCGCCAGAAATAAGTTCAGAAACTTTCGTGTAATCTCCTTTTTTTTGCAATCTGGCACCAATGCCTTCTAACTTGCCCGCCATGTCTATATCAAACTTCTTTTTAATTTTTGGGGCAAAGTATGTAGTGTGAGGATCAAACTCTTCTGATATACTATTTACAAAAACAGAAAACCAATCTGTTTCATCTAAATCATCAAAACGATTGAATGTTTCCTCCATCCCTTTTAAAGTAGCTTCTCTGGCTTCTATTTCTATTTCTTTAAATGATTTTATCGTATAATCGTCATCTTCTTTTTTCTTATCAGCTTCAGTTTCCATTTTATCATATAAACGAGATATTGTAATTAATTTTAGATGTTTTTGCCAATTTATAATTAATTCAATTTCATTTTTAGGAAACTCTTTTTTATCATAATCAACATCAAAAGTTTCATCTCTATTGAAGTCAAACGGATATTTTAAAATCTCTTTATAGAATCCTTTAGCTTCTTGTATACGTCTAGCATATTTTGTGTACACAAGGTTATAAAATGTTAAATCTTCATTTTTAATCTGATCATCTATTTTATCTTCATATATAGAAAATTCTTGGATATCTTCTTTAGTAAAGAAACGTCTTGTTGGATCTAAATCATCAATAAAATCGTCAAAAACAGCTTTAGAAAATTCGTCATCTAAGTCTTGAGGTTGATAATGACCTTGTGTAAGTGCATATTTTATTAATCCTAAAAGTATTTTATCTTTCTCAGGATCTGGTTTTTGCTTGATTGTAAAACTCAACAATATCCCTGCCAATAAAAGTACAGGAAGTATAATTTTGTAATTTGATTTCATAAATTCAATTGCTTTTTTCATGTTGATAATACATTATACTCAACACTTATAATTTTTTAGGTTTTTCACTCTTTCTTTTTCCCTTTCTCTACGTTAAAATTTTAAACCATAATTATGGCTATTCTTGAAAATTCTGTCTTGATAAAGAAAAAATAAATTCGTCAAAATTCCAAAACACCTATAAGTGTTGAGTATATCAAACCACTAAAATAGTGCCAAATATTCACTTTTTAATGGTTTTAACAGATTTTTTGTATATACCTCTAAACGCTTCTTGCGTCATTTTATTCTTTTAAACCTGAGTTCGATTATTAATAATTACCACATAAGCCTAAAAAATAGTAAGATTTGTGCTAAAAAACATGCAAAACTAACTAGTTAATTTAAGAGTTTATTAGTGCTAAGATTGCTGTTTATTAGGCTTTTCTTTAGAATAGTTTCCTTTTAACACCAAACTAAACCCTGAATTATCTACCCAAACTTGATTCCATGTACTATCATTCTTATCATAATAATTATAGCTAGTCCCTCTATTCTTACCTAATGAAGTCCATTTTTCTTACAGTAAGCAATTGTCATATTGTTTTTCAATAGTATTGCACCATCTGTTAACGTAAAAAAGTGGTAGTTTTGTATAATAATTATACTTTTTATGACAGAAAAACCTTTAATTCTAGTTACCAATGATGACGGCATTACTGCTCCGGGTATTAGAACATTAATCTCTGTAATGAATGAAATAGGTGATGTAGTGGTTGTAGCACCTGACAATCCGCAAAGTGGAATGGGGCATGCGATAACAGTAAACACAACGCTACGATGCAATCCAATCACTGTTGATGAAGGTCCGCAATTAGAATATAGTTGTTCTGGCACACCTGCCGATTGTGTAAAAATGGCGGTCAATGAAATTTTGAATAAAAAACCCGATCTATGTGTTTCAGGTATTAATCATGGAGCTAATTCATCTATTAATGTCATTTATTCGGGTACTATGAGCGCTGCGGTTGAAGCCGGAATTGAAGGTGTACCTGCCATAGGATTTTCATTACTTGATTATAATTGGGATGCTGATTTTGAAGCCTGTAAAGAATTTGTAAGAAATATTACATTAAATGTTTTGAAACATAAACTACCTGAAGGTGTGGTATTAAATGTTAACATACCAAAATTAAAAAAGGAGTGTATTAAAGGGGTAAGAATTTGCCGACAAGCTTTAGGTAATTGGAAAGAAGATTTTGATAAACGTGTAAGCCCTCAAGGAGAAAATTATTATTGGTTAACCGGTAAATTTGTAAACCTTGACCAAGGAGAAGATACCGACCTTTGGGCCTTAGAAAATGATTATGTATCTGTAGTACCTGTACAATTCGATTTAACTGCACATCATTATATTCAAAAATTAAATAGTTGGGATCTATAATGCGTAAAGAAATATT
>CAYXAZ010000177.1:0-2865 GCA_964463085.1 uncultured Flavobacteriaceae bacterium
TTAAAACGAGAATCTATTTTAGAATCTAATGGTGAAGCTTTTCAATTTTCAGGAAGAGCATTAGATACTATGAAAGGAGATTATCCTAGATTATTATTAAAAACTGCTGACGATGATCTAAACGACGAATTTAATGTTCATTTTAGCTTATTAGATAGTGTAACCAGTAAATGGAGCATGTCATCTGCCGAGGTAATATATTATTTACATAAAGGATATAAAGAGGTGGAAATTGCTGAAATTTTGGGTATCAATCAATCTGCTGTAAATCATCGTAAAAAAGTAGCTAATTGGGATTCAATTGATCTATTATTAGACAGATATAGATCTGCTGTATCTAAATATAATAGTGATGGAATATAATACTATTATCATATTACAATTATTGCTAGCACATGTGTTAACCGATTTTGTGTTTCAAAACAAAAAAATGGTGGAACACAAACGCCTATATAAAGCCAAATCATGGTATTTATATGTGCACAGTATCTTAGCAGGTGTACTAACTTATATTGTTTTGCAGCAATGGTCAAGCTTTCTAGTACCAATTGGGGTTATAATTACTCACTTTTTTATTGATCTATGGAAGTTACATCAGAAAGAAGATAACCTAAAGTATTTTTTAATTGATCAATTTTTGCATTTTATTATTATAATTATAGCATGGTTATATCTTATACAAGGTTATAGTGATATATTTCCGGAAATAAGAACATTCTTTTCTTCCACAGAAAAATTAGCGATATTGATAGGGTATCTGATTGTTATTTTTCCGGTAGGATTTATTATTGGTAAAGCTACTGAACGTTGGCAACAAGAAATTGCTGTAGAAGAGGAGCAGAGCAGTTTAAAAAAGGCAGGACGTTATATTGGTATTTTTGAACGTATTTTGGTATTGACCTTTATTTTGTCTAGTAACTTTTCAGCTATTGGATTTTTAATCGCTGCCAAATCAATATTGCGATTTAGTGATTCAAAAGGAGGTAGAAAGCAAACAGAATATGTCCTTATCGGAACATTAATGAGCTTTGCTATTTGTATTATTGTTGGACTTTTAATACTGTATATCATAGAACAAACAACATGAAATTCGGTCGCGTAGAACATCCTGAAATTATTAATCTTACATTGCCACAAGACCACCCAGGTACTAAAAGAGTATTGTCAAATTTTAAAGCAACAAATCATCCGGAAGTGTATGTAGGTTGCGCTAAATGGAATAGACAAGACCTTAAAGGATTTTATCCAAGAGGGACAAAAGATGAGTTGGTGTATTACGCATCACAGTTTAATAGTATTGAATTGAATGCTACTTTTTATCGATTTTTTCCTCCGGAACAATTCGAAAAATGGTATGACAAAACACCAGCTAATTTTAAGTTTTTCCCAAAGTTAAATCAAGAAATTAGCCATTGGAAACGTCTAAATGATGTAAAACAATCAGTAGACAATTATTTATATGCTGCTTCTAATTTAAAAGAAAAACTAGGGACAATATTTTTACAAATGCACAGCAATTTTGCACCAAAAGATATTGATAGAGTGATTACCTTCGCGGAATTCTGGCCTAAAGAAATTCCGTTAGCAGTAGAATTTAGACATACAGATTGGTATAATAATGATACAATTTCAGAAGAGTTATATCAAGTATTAGAAGAAAATAATATCACCAATGTATTGGTTGATACTGCCGGTAGAAGAGATTTAATACATATGAGATTAACAAATAATGAAACTTTTATACGTTATGTAGGTGCTAATCATGAGAGTGATTATTCAAGATTAGACGATTGGGTAATCAGATTAAAAGAATGGATTGCATTAGGATTACAAAAGATTCATTTTTTTGTACATCAGAATTTAGAAGTAGCATCGCCATTGCTTTCAGCACACTTTATTAAAAAACTAAATACCGAACTAAATACTAATTTGGTAATTCCCACCTTAGCAAAAGAGCCTGAAAAGCTGTTTTAGTCATAATTAGGGATATGCAAACCCAACATAATATCTCTTCTTGCTTCTAATAGTTGTCCTTTTTTATTGAGTTTAACTATGCCATTACCTCCTCTGTGTTTTTGTTTATTTCTTATATTATCGGTTAGATTAGGATCGTCTTCAAAATAAATATCAGCGATATAATATTCATTTTTATCAGGTTCTTTTACCGTTATGTGTATGTGTTGTGGTAATGATCCATTAGGATATGAAGCAGGTTTAGAAGTGTAAAAAGTATAGTTTCCTGAAGCATTTGTTTTTATCCATCCACGCAAATATCCATGACGTTTTTCCCATCCTTCAGAAGAGCTTCTTTTTGGGTAAATTCCTTTTTCATCTGTATGATAAGCATATAGAATTACATCTTTAGCAGGAGTCTTACCGTCCTTTTTGTAGATAGTCCCGGTAATTTTTATTTTTTGATTGGATGTGGCAAATCCCGGTAGGGTATCAACAGGATTTAAGGGCTTATTGCCATATTCATAAATGGTTTCACACCCTCCACAGGGACCGCCTACAGTCTTACTTACAGTATTTCTTTCTTGTGATTTAGCACAAGAAACAGTTAAAAATATGGTAATATATAATATTGTTTTTAATGGCATTACCGAGTAATTTACTCACTAAAATTATAAAATTAAATGATAGTATCAATTGACTTTATGACAACTTTAACATCTTACCCAAATTAATCTTATAACCTGAGTTCGACCTAATATTTGTTTACAGTTTGAATGAATTTTTATTGAATTCGCAGGTATCTTTTTGAAGGACTAACCAGCCTTCGGCGGGTAGGCGGGTTAATTTGAAAAAATATGGCAAGAAACCGACAAAGGAGGTTCACGAACACCATTAAAAAAATTAAAATAG
>CAYXAZ010000178.1:0-2749 GCA_964463085.1 uncultured Flavobacteriaceae bacterium
CCAAAGATTTTAACCATAACTTCAAGTTTACGTTTTTCTTCATTTATTTTTTCAATGGTTCCATCAAAACCATTAAAAGGTCCGTCAACAACTTTAACTGTTTCACCTAATATAAAAGGTATCACTACATTTTCATTCTGAACAGCTAATTCATCAACTTTTCCTAACATTCTATTTACTTCTGATTTTCTTAATGGAACAGGATCTCCTCCTTTAACTTCCCCAAGAAACCCTATAACTCCGGTAACTGCCTTTATAATATGAGGTAATTCTCCAGTTAAATTTGCCTCTATCATTATATAACCCGGAAAATAAACTTTCTCTTTATTAATTTTTTTCCCGTTACGAATTTGAATAACTTTTTCTGTAGGTACTAATACTTGGTCAACATAATCAGAATAACCCAAACGAGCAACCTCATTTTCAATATAGGTTTTCACTTTGTTCTCTTGACCACCAATAGCTCTAACTACATACCATTTCTTTACAGAATCAGCCATAAAATTTTTTAATTAAAATAGATTAAAATATTGCTTTAAAACAAATTGAAATGCCTTATCAACTAAAAAAACAGAGATTGCAAAAAGTACTGTAAAAATAGTTACTACTATAGCAGATTTCTGAGCTTCAGGAAACGGCATCCAAGTAACTTTGTCATTCAGTTCTTTAAAAGATTCTTTTATGTATGTGACAATATTCATTATATTTTATTTTTACACACTTCACTTTTCCCGAATTCTCGGAACGCTCAGTGTAAACTTGCACGGGTGGAGAGGCTCGAACTCCCGACACCCGGTTTTGGAGACCGGTGCTCTACCAACTGAGCTACACCCGTATAGAATACAAGGTGCTTCACAAATTTAAGAAGCACCTGATATTCATTAATTTATCATTACTATAATAATTAACTTATAGTATCTCAGTTACCTGACCAGCACCAACTGTTCTACCACCTTCACGAATAGCAAAACGTAAACCTACATTCATTGCAATAGCTTGGTGTAAATCAACTGTAATAGTTAAGTTATCACCAGGCATCACCATCTCTACTCCATCAGGTAAATTAATAGTACCTGTAACGTCTGTTGTTCTTACATAGAACTGAGGGCGATAATTATTATGGAATGGAGTATGACGTCCACCTTCTTCTTTTTTCAGTACATAAATCTCAGCTTTGAACTTAGCGTGAGGAGTTACAGAACCCGGCTTACAGATTACCATACCTCTTTTAATTTCTGATTTTTCAATACCTCTTAATAAGATACCAACATTATCACCTGCTTCACCTCTATCTAATATTTTACGGAACATTTCAACTCCAGTAACTGTAGAAGTTAATTTTTCAGCACCCATACCTATAATATCAACTGAATCACCAGTATTTGCAACACCCATTTCAATACGACCAGTAGCAACAGTACCACGACCGGTAATAGAGAATACATCTTCAATTGGCATTAAGAAATCTTTTTCAACATCTCTCTTAGGTAATTCGATCCAAGTATCAACAGCATCCATCAATTTCATTATAGAATCTTCCCATTTTGCCTCACCATTCAATCCACCTAAAGCAGAACCTGCAATTACCGGAGTATTGTCACCATCATATTCATAGAAATCTAATAATTCTCTAATTTCCATTTCAACTAACTCTAACAATTCTTCATCATCAACCATATCTACTTTATTCATAAATACAACCATTCTAGGAATACCAACTTGGCGACCTAAAAGGATGTGCTCACGAGTTTGTGGCATTGGACCATCAGTAGCAGCAACTACTAAAATAGCACCATCCATTTGAGCAGCACCAGTTACCATATTCTTCACATAATCGGCGTGACCAGGACAATCAACATGCGCATAGTGACGATTTTCCGTTGAATATTCTACGTGAGAAGTATTAATTGTAATACCTCTTTCTTTTTCTTCTGGAGCGTTATCAATCTGATCAAAATCTTTTACTTCAGAAAGACCTTTCTTTGCTAGTACCGTTGTGATAGCAGCAGTTAAAGTTGTTTTACCGTGATCTACGTGACCAATTGTACCAATGTTTAAATGTGGTTTGGAGCGGTCAAAATGTTCTTTTGCCATGATTATTAAATTTATTTATTCTTAGTTATATATATATTAATATTAATTCTATTCTTTCTTTGAGCCAATGACGGTTCCGACGTTTCGGGAGAACCCATGACCTTAAAATATTTTTATTGGTCATAAAATTATTTTTCCGTTAATGGCTAAAAAATCCATTTTTTTGAGCCAATGACGGGAATTGAACCCGTGACCTCTTCCTTACCAAGGAAACGCTCTACCTCTGAGCTACACCGGCGCTTCGACTGCGCTCAGCACAGGCCCCTCATCCCATTTTCAAATATCATAAAGCTTATTGTTTAAAAGCTTTTGAGCGAGAGACCGGGTTCGAACCGGCGACATTCAGCTTGGAAGGCTGACGCTCTACCAACTGAGCTACTCTCGCATTCTATAGATTAAAAATCTATTTATTATTTTAAAGAACATATTGCAAAAGAAGAACATATTTTCAATGTTCTCTTCAGCTTGGATCCGCCTGAGGCGGACTACCAACTGAGCTACTCTCGCATTCTTTTTTAATCCAGTTAAAATTTGTGGGGATTACTTCGCTCTCGCTCAGTGATCCTGTTCGGGTGACCCCGAACATAAAATTCTCTTTTACTGTCCTTACAAAAGCGAGCTTTTGACATCCACTTAAAGAAAATTTTAAGTGGGG
>CAYXAZ010000179.1:0-2682 GCA_964463085.1 uncultured Flavobacteriaceae bacterium
CTAATTTTTCTTGCAATTCAGCTACAGATAATTCTTTAATTTCTGATTGTTTCATCTATTAATATTAAGCGTTAGTGTCGTAATCTCTTGCTACTATAAATTTTGTTCTAACAGGTAATTTTTGCGCTGCTAATCTCAATGCTTCTTTTGCAATATCAATCGACACTCCTCCAACTTCAAATAAGATTCTGCCCGGTTTAACAACAGCTACAAAATATTCCGGAGCACCTTTTCCTTTACCCATACGTACCTCTAAAGGCTTTTTTGTAATAGGCTTGTCCGGAAAGATCTTAATCCATAAACTACCTTGTCTTTTCATATAACGAGTAGCTGCAATACGAGCTGCTTCTATTTGTCGAGATGTAAGTAAGTTTTGATCTAAAGCTTTTATTCCGAACATACCATTAGATAGTCTATGACCTCTTCCGGAAATACCTTTCATATTACCTTTAGCTTTTTGTACTTTACGATATTTTACTCTCTTTGGTTGTAACATTTTCTAAACTTTAAAAAATTATCTTCTTCTTTGAGGTTTTCTTGGACCACCTTTACCTGCCCCACCTTTACCTTGTTTCTTAGACAAACCAACTAATGGAGATAAATCTCTTTTACCATAAACCTCTCCTTTCATAATCCATACTTTAACACCTATTCTACCATAAGTGGTATGCGCTTCAACAAGTGCATAATCGATATCTGCTCTAAAAGTAGATAATGGAATTCTACCATCTTTATAGTGCTCAGAACGTGCCATTTCAGCACCATTCAAACGTCCTGAAATCTGAACTTTAATACCTTCAGCATTCATACGCATTGAAGCAGCAATAGCCATTTTGATTGCACGTCTATAAGAAATTCTATTCTCAATTTGACGAGCGATACTAGAACCTACTAAGAAAGCATCTAATTCCGGGCGCTTAATTTCAAAAATATTGATTTGAATTTCTTTACCGGTAATTTTTTTAAGCTCTTCTTTTAACTTATCTACTTCTTGACCTCCTTTACCAATAATGATACCCGGACGCGCTGTAGTGATAGTAATAGTTATCAACTTAAGTGTACGCTCAATAATTACTCTAGAAACACTAGCTTTTGCTAATCTAGTATGAATATACTTTCTAATTTTATCATCTTCTGCAAGTTTATCACCATAGTTTCTTCCTCCGTACCAGTTAGATTCCCATCCTCTGATAATTCCTAAACGATTTCCTATTGGATTAGTTTTTTGTCCCATACTATTTACGAATTGCTTGAATTATTTTTTATGCCTAATACCAATGTAACATGATTAGAACGTTTTCTAATTCTATGTGCACGTCCTTGTGGTGCAGGTCTTAATCTTTTTAACATCATTGCACTATCTACATATATTTCTTTCACAAACAAACCTGCATCTTCAATACTTGCATCTTCATTTTTTGCTTGCCAGTTAGCAATTGCAGATAATGTTAATTTTTCTAGACTACGTGCAGCATCTTTAGGGCTAAATTTTAGAATCTGAAGTGCTTTTTCAACTTCAATCCCTCTAACTAGATCAGCTACCAAACGCATTTTTCTTGGCGATGTAGGGCAGCCATTTAATTTCGCAAAAAACTTATTTTTACGTTCTTCTTTAAGCTGCTGTGCTCTTAACTTTTTTCGAACTCCCATGATTTCCTACTATTTTTTACCTTTATTTTTCGCACCTGCATGTCCTCTAAATGAACGTGTTGGTGAAAATTCTCCTAATTTATGACCTACCATATTCTCAGTTATATAAACCGGAACAAATTGGCGGCCATTATGAACACCTATTGTTTGTCCAACAAAATCAGGAGTAATCATAGATGCTCTTGACCAAGTTTTGATAACAGATTTCTTATTAGAATCAATATTTGTTTGTACTTTCTTTTCCAATTTATGGAAAACGTAAGGTCCTTTTTTTAATGAACGTGCCATAGTTTACTTATTTTTTTCTACGTTCTAAAATATATTTATTACTCGCTTTCGTTTTAGAACGCGTTTTAAATCCTTTTGCAGGAATACCATTTCTAGATCTTGGATGCCCACCTGAAGCTTTACCTTCACCACCACCCATTGGATGATCTACCGGGTTCATAACTACTGCTCTTGTACGTGGTCTTCTACCAAACCATCTGCTTCTACCTGCTTTACCAGATACTTCTAATTGATGATCAGAATTTGATACCACACCAATAGTAGCTTTACAAGTAACTAAAATCATTCTAGTTTCACTAGAAGGTAATTTTATTGTTGCATACTTACCTTCTCTTGCCATTAACTGAGCAAAAGAACCTGCACTACGGGCTATAACAGCTCCTTGACCAGGATGTAATTCAATACAAGATACTACGGTACCTAAAGGAATATTATTTAAGGTCATTGTATTTCCAACTTCTGGAGCAACTTCTTCTCCTGAAACTACAGTTTGTCCAACCTTTAATCCGGCTTGAGCAATAATATATCTCTTTTCGCCATCTGCATAATGCAATAATGCAATATATGCTGTACGATTAGGGTCATATTCAATAGTTTTTACAGTAGCTGGAACACCATCTTTATTTCTTTTAAAGTCAATAATACGGTATTTCTTTTTATGACCACCACCTAAATAGCGCATCGTCATCTTACCATCATTATTTCTTCCTCCAGATCTTTTCTTAGGAGCTAATAAACTCTTTT
>CAYXAZ010000180.1:0-2588 GCA_964463085.1 uncultured Flavobacteriaceae bacterium
AGAAAAAAATAACTTTCGCCAAAACTCCCGAAAACCTAAATGGTTTGGGTATATTAAAGCGAATTTTACTTGCAATGAAATCTATCAATTCTAAGTTTATATAAATTATTTTTTAGCGTTTTGATTGATCCAACATTCAATAACTTCACGTTCTTCTTCGGTCATACCCGTTTGATTAGCAAAAGGCATATCCTTACTCACAACTACACGTTGAAAAATGTTATCTTTTAAATTTAGTATTTGTTCTTTGGTATCATATTTAACTCCGGTTGGTGCTACCTTCCATATTTTATCTGTTGGTGTAGCGGAATGACAAGATACACATCTATTCTGAATAATGGTATTCACCTGAGTGAATGTTACTTCTTCTTTACAACCATCAACGTTGGGTGTAGGAGAAGTAACAAAAGCAACGGATAGTAATAATAGGATTGATATTGGTAAGACCCAAATAGAAAGTTGTTCTTTTTCACGTGCATTCAAATAATGTTTAATGCCTGCACTACCCAAGGTAATTGCAATCAAAACAATCCACTGATAGTTGTTTCCAAAAGTACTGGGGAAATGACTGCTTATCATTACAAATAAAACGGGTAATGTAAAATAGTTATTGGAGTATGATCTAATAAATGCTGCTTTACCATCTTCCGGATTTGGTGTCAATCCTTTTTGTGCAGCTGCTACCATTCTTTTTTGTCCGGGAATGATAATATAAAATACATTTGCTGCCATTAAGGTTCCTAATAAGGCTCCGAAATGAATATAAGCAGCTCTTCCGCTAAATACCTGCGAATAAAACCAAGCGAAAAAGATTAAAAACACCGTCATAGCAATCGTAAAAACCAGCTTGTTACGAATTAGTTTTTTGCACATTTGGTCATATATTATCCATCCAACAATCAAAGAACCCACACTAATGCTAATTGCAGTTGCTGTATTGATATCTAAAACTGTGGTATCTATTAAATATGACTTAGCATTAAAATAGTAGACTATTATAAGTAAACTAAATCCGGTAAGCCAGGTAAAATAAGCTTCATATTTAAACCAATGCAGGTCTTTAGGTATTTTCTTTGGAGCCAATTTATATTTTTCCAAATAATAAAACCCACCTCCATGAACAGCCCAAAGATTCCCTGCCAATTCATCACGAACATTATTGGTTCTGTTTAAAGCATTTTCAAGGAAAACAAAATAAAAGGAAGCACCTATCCATGCAATACCAAAAGTAATGTGCATCCAACGAATAACAAGATTCATCCATTCGAAAAAATGGCTTTCGTAAATAGTACTCTTTATAAAGAAATAATAAATGATCAACGTACCAAGAATACTTAAAGTAACAACAAGTGTATAGGCTATGTTTTGGAGTCTAGCTATTTTATGTACCACAGTTTCATCTTCATCTTCATCTACTTTTGCTCTTTTCATTCTGTGATGCAGCGTATATGTATACTTACTAACCACTAGCAATACAATAAACCAACTAATTAATACAATTATTCCTGTCATATTAATGTTTTATAGTGCCTAATATTCGTAATCTACTAATCCCCCCATCAGGATAAATTTTTAACTTGATATGTGTTATTGGTTGATGATTCTCAATAAGATTATCTTCAAAAAGATGTTCTTGATGCGCTTCTAATTTTTGTTGTTGAAGTAATGGCTTCCAATCAGCATTTATAACATCGTCATTTATGCAATTACAAGCATCAATAGCACAACTATCTGGGTAGTTTCCTTTAAAATGATGAGTATCAATAATTATTTTTTTGACATTACCTTGATGCCCCAATCGTAGAATCACCCAATCTTCATTATTAGGCGTTCTGTTTCGTTTGGTTTCCCAACCATCTCCCATATCTTTACCTTTTGTGGGAGAGATCAAATTATCCATAGCACTAAAAAACATATCATTACAACTCAATGCTTTACCGCAATTGGTTGCTAATGCTAAGTCTATCAATTCATCTTCACTGACCGATTTCCAATCTTTAAAAACTTCGCCATATACTCTAAATCTAGCAACACCACCATCAGGATAAATATGTAATCGTAGATGCGTATAGATTGTGTCAGATGCTATTTCAAAAAAATGTTGACTTCCCGGTTCTAGAGGTGATCTTTCTAAAATTTCTTCCCATTCTAAATCATCAGCTTTACTCCAATCAAAAAACTCCTCTTTTAAATGAATTGCTTCTACTGATGCAAAAGGAGGATGATTGCCTAAAAAATGATTGGTATCAATATCAAAACCTTTAATACTGCCTTGAGCCCCCAATTTTATGATTGCCCAATCATGTCCGGGAGTCCGCTTTCTGCGAGATTCCCATCCATCCATCCATTTACCATGATCTGTATATTTATCGGGAATAAATATGCCTCTGCCTTCTTTTATCAGATTTTCTTTCTCAGCAAAAAAATCATCAGTGGCGTACAGTACTTTTCCGCCTATTTTTTTTGATGCCAGATCAATATATTTTAATAAGTTATGTTTCAAATTTTTCGTTTTTATTTTATCTTGAAAACCTCCTGCTTAGCTGGTGGTGATGCTCTTTTAGCTTTGCCTATTTTTTCAGACCTGT
>CAYXAZ010000181.1:0-2513 GCA_964463085.1 uncultured Flavobacteriaceae bacterium
TGTCCATGCATGGACATATTGTATATATGCACATTCTGTCTAAATATACTGTTATGCATTCACGTTATTCGAACTATGGAGTCAATTTTTGGAATTAGTAGAGAAAAAATATCGTGATACACCAGAAGGTCACAAGAAGTATGCGAAGCGATTAACTGATTACCTTAGCTCCCTTGTTCTAAAGGAAAGATTTCTTGAAGCCATGCACCTCTTTGATCACCTTTATAAAGTAAAGCCAAACCACGCCAAAACAATACGCTTGGGATATGCGTTGTCAATATCTTTGTTTGATAAAGAAGGTGTTAGAAAATTTGACAAGCTACTCTATGATTCTAAGCCATCAGAAAATGAATTGACTTGGTTTCGTCTCAAGTATTACTACTCCGTAAATGATCGCAAAAACATTGAAGAATGTTGTGAATTATTGCTAGCTAATAGATTGAACGACAAGCAATTAGACACTGTAATTGAAATTTGTTTAACTAAAAAAAGTTACGAAATCTCTGCTGATCTTATTAAATACCTTAATCGGGAGAACCTTCGTCTTAGCGATTCAGGAAGTAAGAGGATCAGAAATACAATCATTCAAAAATTAACAGAAAGCATTTATAAGGTTAAGAATGCTTAGTTATCTCATCTTAAAGGTACTTGACATTCAAAGTGTTTCGCTGCCTTCAACATTGCTGTATGGCTCTGTAGAATTTAGGTCATACAAGGCCGATTTCGAGCATGAAATCGATGCTCTAAGGAAATCTGCAAGTAACCTTCACCTTGACTTCGGTAAGTACATGTATTGCGCAAGAATTGCAACTATTGTTAACTGTGATGACCCACTGGAAGCTGTTGATATTGCAGATAACAAATTCTCTGAGATTCTTGATTTAAAGTCGAATGAATTTTCAATTTCAAATTTTAAAACATCTGGTATAGGATTTGTTAAAAATCTAGAATCTGGAAAGATTCAGCCACTAAATAAGAGAGAACATGAGTTTTCGATGTCCTTTGTTGTACAGCAAGGTAGTGTTCAGTGCTTCGATCTAGTTAATTATATTCTTTCCCTTAATAATGAATTAAGCAGTCGTTATCTACGTTCTTTGCATTGGGCAAGAAATAGTAAACATGAAAACAATCGTCAACTTAAAATTTTGTTTTATTGGTTTTCTATAGAAGCGCTTATAAAAGAATCTGAAAATGATAATATAAGTGGGGTAATTCGTTGGTTTTTGGGTTTTCCAAATGGTAGAAAAAGAAACGATGTTTCAACTTTAGTTCTTGGTAATCTTAGCCAAAATCCTAGATATGATTATTGGAACAAGGAGCTAATTACAATAGTTGATAAGATTAGGATTTTTAGAAATGACTCAGTGCATTCAGGGTTCAGAAGTGTTGATTTCACTAAACACGACTTAGATCTATACAATCAAGTCATGATCTTTAGTGCGTCAAGATGTCAAACAGCAGTTCAGACGGCTTTAGTTAATAGAATTAGTACAGTTTCTGAGTTTAAAGAGTATATGGGTATAATATTTGAAGATAACATGAATTTGATAAATGATGTTCATAGAAACATAATCTTTTCTTTAGATAGAATCAGGAGCGCATAACAAACTCATCCAGCGGAACTTTTAAACCTCGCGGCTTTTGCAAAAAAACCGCAAAAGTCACGCCAACTTTAAAATCCCCTGATGAGGGCGTTAGCTTCTTATAGACACCATAATAGAAGAACAATTGACGGAATGGTTGTTAAAGTAGATATAACTATAGGAACGGTAATTAACTTAAGTATGGAACTGAAAAATGGGAAAAAATAGCAATTCTGGGGTTGAAGGGGCTTCTGGGTATACCTTTCAGAAGTGTTGTGTAGTTTACCTGATGTTTGAAGGCTTTGAAAATCTTAAGTTGGTTAATTACTTTATATGCATAGAGCATCATGAAGACTTTTTATTCGCTTTTTTGGATGAAAAAGGTAGTCTAAATAAAATAGATACATATCAAGCGAAAAAATCAAGAGATGATTGGAAAACAGATCAAGAACTTTGTGAAATAATTGGAAAAATTACATTAGTTGGAAAAGAATTAGTTAATGATAAGCACCCAAAGTCTAGTGGTTATAATCACACACTTAATTTTCTAACAAACAAAAATATATTATTAAAAAGCAAAAAGATACCAGACAAAAAACAAACATCAGAAAAGGTTCAATCAACCAATAAAACTGTAGATTACCAATCCCTTCATGAAGAAATAAAATCCGCTATTCAATCAAAAATTATAGATGGTAATAATTCAGATTTTAATCAGTTAGAAAATGTTAGCTTTAAGTTTATAGACTTGCCTCAGAGTAACAAGTGTTGGCAGAGGATCTTGACAGGGTTGTCAACAGAAGTTTTGGGGACAGATATTAATGATCATGAGGCAATTATTACCACCCTAATGAAATTGCTGCAAGATGTTGAGTTAACTTATAATAACAATGAGCTTGTTTTACTTTCAGACAAAGACAAGCAGTTATC
>CAYXAZ010000182.1:0-2441 GCA_964463085.1 uncultured Flavobacteriaceae bacterium
CCTTTAATTTTCAAAATATCAGAAGGTGTTACAGCTCCATCAGATAAAGGCATACCTGCTTTTATATAATCGTTTTCCTGAACTAAGATCTGATTTGAAAGTTTTACTAAATACTTTCTAATCTCTCCCGATTTAGCTTCTACAATTATTTCACGGTTACCTCGTTTAATTTTTCCAAAAGAAACAACACCATCAACAGCAGAAACTACTGCTGGGTTCGATGGATCACGAGCTTCAAATAACTCGGTAACTCTAGGTAAACCACCTGTAATATCTCCTGCTTTACCAGATTTTCTAGGTATTTTTACTAATACTTTACCAGCTTCAATTTTTTCACCTTCTTGAACAATTAAGTGAGCACCAACCGGTAAACTGTATGAACGTAATACTTCTCCTTTAGCACCTTCAATAAGTAAGGTAGGTACAATTTTCTTGTTCTTAGAATCAGTAATTACCATCTCTTGGAAACCGGTTTGTTCATCGATCTCAACTTGGTAGTTGACTCCTTGTTCTATATCTTCAAAGACAATTTTACCTTTAAATTCTGATACAATTACACCATTATAAGGATCCCATTGACAAATAACATCACCTTTCTTAATAGCTCCTTTTTCTTTAATTAATAGATGAGAACCATAAGGTAAGTTATTTGTACTCAATGTTATACCTGTATTTTTATCTACAATCTTAATCTCAGAAGTTCTAGAAATAACAATATTTACTTTTTTTCCATCATTATCAACACCCTCAACAGTATTTAATTCTTCAATTTCTATTTTACCGTCAAATTTTGCGATTAGTTTATTGTCTTCAGAAATGTTTCCTGCAATACCACCAACGTGGAATGTACGTAATGTCAACTGTGTACCCGGTTCACCAATAGATTGTGCTGCAATTACACCAACAGCTTCTCCAATCTGAACCATTTTTAACGTTGATAAACTATGACCATAACAGTTAGCACAGATTCCTCTTTTAGATTCACAAGTTAAAGCAGAACGTACTTCTATACTTTCTATAGGTGAATCTTCAATTTTAGCAACAATATCTTCACTAATTTCTTCACCTGATTTAACTAAAATTTCATCTGTTAATGGATGATGCACATCATTTAATGAAACTCTTCCTAAAATTCTTTCGCCTAAAGTTTCAACAATTTCTTCATTTTTCTTTAACGGATGAATATCTAATCCTCTTAATGTCCCACAATCTTTTTCATTAATGATAACATCTTGAGATACATCAACCAAACGACGTGTTAAATAACCCGCATCTGCTGTTTTTAATGCTGTATCGGCAAGACCTTTACGAGCACCGTGCGTAGAAATAAAGTATTCAAGAATTGATAATCCTTCTTTAAAGTTAGATAAAATCGGATTTTCAATAATTTCACCACCACCAGCAGTAGATTTTTTAGGCTTCGCCATCAAACCACGCATACCAGTTAACTGACGGATTTGCTCTTTAGAACCCCTTGCGCCAGAATCAAGCATCATATATACTGAATTGAATCCTTGTTGGTCTTCTCTAAGACGTTTCATAGACAATTCAGTTAATCTATTATTAGTAGAACCCCAAATATCAATTACTTGATTATAGCGTTCTTTATTAGTTAACATACCCATGTTATAACTAGCAGTAATAGTATCAACCTGCTCATTGGCAGCTGCTATCATATCTGCTTTTTCATCAGGAATAATAATATCACCTAAACTAAATGATAGTCCACCTTGGAAAGCAAATTTATAGCCCATTTCTTTAATGGCGTCTAAGAATTCACCAGTAGTTGGTACATTAGTAACTTTTAATATGTTACCAATAATATCTCTTAAAGATTTTTTGTTTAGAACCTCATTAATATATCCTGCTTCTTCAGGTACAACTTCATTAAATAATACTCTACCAACCGTAGTTTCAATAATTTGGCATGTCAATTCTCCTTCTTCATTAAAGTCTTTTGTTCTTACTTTAATACCTGCATTCAAGTCAACTTTTTTCTCATTAAATGCAATAGTTACTTCTTCAGCTGAGTAAAAAGTAGTTCCTTCTCCTTTTATCTTATGACCTTTAGTAGATTTACGTTCTTTGGTCATATAATATAAACCAAGAACCATATCTTGAGATGGTACTGTAATTGGTGAACCGTTTGCCGGATTTAAAATACTATGAGAAGCCAACATTAATAATTGTGATTCTAAAATAGCTTCAGGTCCCAAAGGTAAATGTACTGCCATTTGATCTCCATCAAAATCGGCATTAAAAGCCGTACACACTAATGGATGTAACTGTATCGCTTTACCTTCAATTAGTTTAGGTTGAAATGCTTGAATACCTAAACGGTGAAGCGTTGGAGCACGATTCAATAATACAGGATGTCCTTTCAATACATTTTCTAAAATATCCCAAACTACAGGTTCTCTTTTATCTATAATCTTTTTAGC
>CAYXAZ010000183.1:0-2434 GCA_964463085.1 uncultured Flavobacteriaceae bacterium
TAACTTATAATAACAATGAGCTTGTTTTACTTTCAGACAAAGACAAGCAGTTATCAAAATCAAAAATCGATAGCACATTTAATATGTTTGTGGAGTGCAATAAATCTTTCGAATTCTGGCGATCCTACTCTGATGAGTTGTCTAAGAGCTTGGCAATTAAACTACCAATTAAAAGGCGCGCCAGAGAACTATTAGAAAATTGTTTTGACTACTTTAAGGATATCCAACAGATTGAGTACAAAAAAATATATAAGTTTGTAGAAAGTAGTACTAATTTCGATGAGAAGCACGAAAGCGAGAGCGATTGTATCGTTGATCTTTATAAAACATATATGGCTAATTATAATCCAAGACTGGAGAGTTATATGGTTGCATTTGCCGTGATTGCAGCCTATGTCGAAACAAGAGGGATGCATGTCTAAACTAACCTTTAATAAAATATTAGTATATTCATTTGATACGGAAAAGTATTTTTTTACTGAATTCGGCAATAACATTAATATTATTCACGGACGAAATACCTCGGGCAAAAGTACACTTATACAGTCTGTTTTATTTGCAATGGGAATAAATGACTCTAAGGATAACATGAGTGAAATTCTCAACGAAAATGTAATATTCCGACTGGATTGCAAGGTGGAAATGAACGGTTCAGAAACTGATCTGGTTTTTGTTCGTTCAGATGACACATTAGTTGTTCGGAATGCCGCTGCTTCACCTGTTAGATTTGACGGTATTAATAGCAATAATTCTTACGAATATGAAAGATACAAAGTCCTCTTTGGTGAATTATTCGATTTTGACCTAAAAGTTCAGAAACAAGCAGAACTCGTGAAGGCCCCATTAGAGACTGCCTTTCTTCCTTTCTATATTTCGCAATCTGTAGGATGGGTATATATTAGAGAATCGATTGGAGATTATCGTTTTTACAAAGATTTTAAGTTTGATTACTTAGATTATTACACTGGTTTAATATCAGGAAAAGACAGACTAAAGAAGTATGATCTGCAAAATGAAAAAAAAGATATTCAATTCGAACTTAAACAATTAAATAACTACAAAGCTAAAAACAAAGACTTAAGGATAGCTGAGGCTGTAAATGAAAGGTTTAAAAGTAAATCTTTAGAATACCTAGAGAACTACAGCATGTTGAATAATGAGCTATCAACTGAAGAAGCTAGTCATAGCAAGCTTTGTAACAATTTATCCATGCTTAGAGGAAGACATAAAGTTCTATCTCAGGTGATTAAGAACATAAAAAATCAAAAGCCAAAAATTGACCAGTGCCCCACGTGTGATCAAAAACTCCCGGGCGACCTTAAGGAATATTATACTTACAATCAAGATATTAATGACGCCATAAAAGAAAAACAAAATGTCGCAGACAAAATAAAAAACATCTCATCCAAACTTAATTCTGTTGGAAATAAAATTATCTCTATTAGAATTAAGGTAAAAGAAGAATATGGTGTTTTCAGGCAATTTAGCACGGAAGGAACGAAGTTTGAGTCTTGGGTTGATCATCAAGCAAATTTAAAATTATTAGATAATGTCTCACTTCAAAAGAACCAGTGCGAAGAGAGAATAACCAAGATAAACGAAAAAATTAAAATGTTAGGCGTAGATGCTGACATTGAAAAACAAAGATCTGATAAAGAAAGGTTTTTTTTAGGGATATTTACCAAAAAAGCTAAGGCATTGAATGTGAGAATCCCCATTAATAAAAGATATAGAGATTTATATTCAATTTCATCGTTTCCTTTTCAAGGTGTTGAGCTTCACAAGATTGTTATGGCATATCACTTTTCTTTTAATGAATTGGTCTGGAATAACTCAAGTGTGCATAAGTTTCCGTTTTTACTCGATGCCATATTTAAAGAAGATATTGACACAAAGAATCGAGATGAGATTTTTAAATTTATTTCATCAGAATCAAGGGCAAATAGCCAAATTATATTCACGGTTGCAGAATACAAAAGCACCGAGGACGCAACCTCGCCAAATAATTTATTTAGCGTGAGCGATGTTAATAAAAAATATTTTATGAATAAAGCAAAACAAATTTGCATAGGTGATGCTGTTTCTGAGCGAGCATTATTGTCTCAGTCAGATTTTAGTGATAAAGAGCTTTTAGATGATACTCTTGCATTACTTGAAACTGTTTAATGTTAACCTGCATATGTGTAGTGGTTCAAACTTGACCTGACAGTTACCGGTTTTAGTGGAAGCTTGTATTGTCAGGTTAAGTTCAGTTTAATAACTTCTCCTGCCAAATCTTTTTACCCTCTTGCAAGGTTTCTAATGGTGTTCTGCCGCAGCACATCTTGCCCTGATAGGTGCGCTCAGTATTATAGTAGACCAGCCATTCGTCAAGTTCAATTTGCAGCGATTCAAGATCAGAGTAGATATTCTTTCTCAGGGTAACTTGATAAAA
>CAYXAZ010000184.1:0-2396 GCA_964463085.1 uncultured Flavobacteriaceae bacterium
GCTCTGGAACCCATTTTTTTCCAAAGGCTCATTTTGATACCTTTTTAAGGAGGCGTCCATCTCATCAGCCATCAATCGCCATCAGCTAATTTGCTGTGAGATTTTATCAACACTCTTCGCAAGCATTTGATTCAATCAAATAAATTTATTTTATTGTTGTGGGTATCCCCTAAATGTTCTATGCGGTAATTTTACCTTTTAGTTACTCATCAAAAGCTGTAATATTAAATAAACTAAAATTGTTACATAACGTATTTGATGCCGCCTTCGTGAGTACGATCAAATTTTAAAGGATAAACCATATGTCAGGAGCCATTATAAATCAACTTGATGAATTAAAAATATTTCTGGAAAACACCTGCCTCAACATACAATCGCTAGCTTTAATACAGATGGAACGTGGCTTTGCAGCCCAAAAAGGATAGCAAATGCTAACTGGACATATATAGTTATTAAAGGTTCCGCTTCACTAATGCAATCAACAAATAGGCAATACACAGGAAAAATTTTAATTTTGCCAGGTAATATGGAGACTAATTTACTCACTAATCTCAATACTTCATTATTGGGTGGAGAAAGTTATCCAGTATTAACCGCAACCCTCGGAACTGCTGCAGGTATTGCTTCATTCGGTGCGGGCCTTATTTTTACTGTTGCTGCAACCGGGCTAAGTCTATCTCAAACCAGCCAAAGAGTACTTGCGCGACCAGGGGATGAAATATGGCAAATAGAAGAAATCGGAAAAGTATTGGACGGTGGAGCTTTTGGTTCCGGTGGTTATAAAGCCGTTCATGTATTGTCATATTTTCTTGTAGATCCATATCGGCGTCAAGCGCCACGAAAAGGTTGGTTAATTCATGAAGATCGAAACGATATAACCCTAGAATAACCTATTTTACAAATTAAAATTAATTCTAAATAAAACCTCGGAAATACAACACATTGGTAGGGCAATTTTCATGGTAATAATAAATTTTATATTTCGGGTCGTCTGGGTAACCAGTATTATAATTTCCTTAAGCGTCTGTAGTGTTTTATCCGCAGAGCAATCTGTTTCAGATTTTGACAAGCTATGTAAAATATACAAAGACAATGTTGGAATATACAACGTGGCGACTATACCTGCTACAAAAATAAACGAACTTGTAACACAAATAGAAACGGAGTTACCAAATATAATAAATGATTATAAACATATTTCTAATGCACGCAAAAAAGATAGGTACCAACTATTCAAGCAAGTTGCACAAGACAACTCCGATAAAAAATGGGATTGTCCAACTATGGAATCGTACTATGCGGGTAGCTAAATATTAGGATTAGGGGGTGCCGATTATTCAATGCTTTAATGAAAAAACGAGATCGATTCTGTAATTCCGGTTGACGCTGGGTGTTATCCAACAGCATGGCGGTACACGAATTCAAGTCTTAAGTGCAATTATTTTAAATTAAAAGCGGTACAAATTGATGATTAAATATTTCATTTGGTGATTTATATTTCCTTGTTTTTCTCGGTCGATTATTGAGATGTGCTAACACTGCTTTGACTTCCCTTGAGTCAACAAGATTAAAATCGACCCCTTTTGGAAAAAACTGACGAATCAATCCATTTGTATTTTCATTAATTCCTCTTTCCCAAGACGAATAGAAAAGAATGGGTTCCAGAGCACAATTGTTTCTAATATTAGAATTAATTGTGCTCTGGAACCTATTATTTCTGATTTATACATCAACAACACCAAAACCAGAGGCCTTGATTAGACGCCCCATTGGCGTGCATTAATGCGATTAACAAAGTTGCTTACACCTTATCTGAGCCTGCTACTAACTGGGTACTCGTATGAGTAAACCTGCCACCTTGAATAGTGCCAGAATGAGGTTAACCGATGAATGTCTAGTGGCCCTGAAAATCTCCATGGATGGAGAAAATATCAGGCAGCGGTGAGACCGCAATAAGAGACCCTCAATATGTGTTTGCTGTAAGCGACTTGCTTAACAGCCACCTAGGACTGATGAAGTATTCAATTTTGTTAATCGCTTTGTTTTTTAGTTACAAAGTAACTGAAAATAATTTCTAATGCCTATTGACTCGAGAACGGCTCATATGTGTTAGAAGCTATTTTTACTCAAGTTTCCTAGATACAACAGAATACAAAAAATAAATGGGCACTAAGTATGCCAAAACTGCTAATGCTGCAAGTATATTTGGCGAAGATGTTTCAGGAGCCAATTTATCACTTATCAAAAAGAACAAAAATATACAGCTACCTGCTGTAAACAAAAAATATGTGCTATCAAAAATAAATGAAATAGCTCTCCTAATTTTCATTGATTATTCCTTCGATCAATTGATTGAATTCTTCTTTGTTTTTGCCATGCACCTCGATTGCGTTAAA
>CAYXAZ010000185.1:0-2380 GCA_964463085.1 uncultured Flavobacteriaceae bacterium
AAGTCATAAAAAATAACTGTAAATTTATACTTTTATACAAAATAGCTAAATGCGAATACTTTATTCTTTCATTACAATTTTTCTGATCATTTTTTTAAGCTCATGTCGTAAAGATTTTGGTACCATACTAAGTACAGGTGAGCTCGAATTTTCTGTAGATACTGTTTTGTTGAATCGAGTGTTTGATAATATCAGTTCTAGTACTCAAAGTTTTAAAGTGTACAATAGAGGTAATGACCCTATTACGATACCAAATATTAAACTAGGTAGAGGTGAAGCTTCCTTTTACCGATTAAATGTTGATGGCATTCCCGGAAGATCATTTGAAAATATTGATATTCTAGCCAAAGACAGCATTTTTGTTTTTGTGGAAGCTACGGTTGATTTTGACCAGATAACGGATACAGAATTTTTTTATAGAGATTCAGTGGTTTTTGATTCGGGGGTAAACGAACAGGACGTAAAATTAGAAGCATTGGTACTTGATGTTCATTTAATCAGACCAGATAGGACATTGAACCCCGATAATAGTTTTACGTATGAGGAAATTGTGTTAGGTTTAGATGATGAAGGAAACCCTATAACCGTCCGAGGTACCTTATTAGATGGTAATACTACATTTACTAATGAAAAACCATATCTTATTTACGATTTTGTAGGCGTTCCTGAAAATGCAACACTTACTATAGAGGCAGGTACAACTTTGTATTTTCATAATAATTCAGGACTTATTGTTGAAAAAGATGCGACCTTGATAGTTAATGGGGAGTTCGAAAATGAAGTACTGTTTGAAGATGATCGACTAGAACCTGCTTTTGAAGATGTTGCAGGACAATGGGCAACTATTTGGTTGCGAGAAGGCAGTAAGAATAATAGTATAAACTATGCAACTATTAAAAATAATATTATTGGTCTTTTAGTAGATGCTACTGCCAATGCAAACCCAACACTTACTATAAAGAACATACAAATATACAATACATCGAACTATGGTATATTAGGAAGGCAAACTAATATGTTGGGAGAAAATGTAGTGATCGCTAATAACGGATTGTCATCTTTAGCATGTACTATTGGTGGCACATACAATTTTACCCATTGTACTTTTGCTAACTATTGGAATAGTAGTTTTAGAGACTTTCCGACAGTATTAATTAATAATTTTTTCACTTTCGTGGATAATGGTTCAGAAGTAATTGAGACCAAAGACCTATTAGCTGCTAATTTTACCAATTGTATTATTGATGGTAATCAAAATGTAGAGTTTGTATTAGATAAAGTTGATGGATCATTATTTAATTATAATGTCAAGAATAGTATGCTCAAGTTTAATACAACCAATGCCGATTTATTAAATAACCCTTTATTTGATTTTACAGATACAAATGTGTATCAAAATATTATTTTAAACGGTGTAGCTCAGTTTAAAGATGTGACTACCAATCAATATATTATTGGACAAGATTCAGAAGCCAATGGTAACGCTGATAATAATGGAGCATTGCAAGTATCTTTTGATATATTAAATGTTAATAGGACTACTTTACCTGATATTGGTGCTTACCAACATATTACATTTGAAGAAGAGAATTAAGCTAGAAAAATAAATCCTCACAGTCCCGAAATTTCGGGATTAAAACCTGTGAGGATTAAAAAGTTCGTGTTTTTAAAGATTACTTCTTATAAATTTTCCCACCCTTCATCACAAAACTCACTTTCTCCATCGTATGGATATTTTTTGTTGGATCTTCATCAACAGCAATAATATCAGCTAACATACCCACTTCAATACTGCCAATTTTATCACTCATTTCTAATACTATAGCATTAGTAACTGTAGCAGACTGAATAGTTTCTATAGCTGGCATACCTACTTCAGTCATATAACCAAATTCTTTACCATTTTCTCCATGATCAAAAACACCTGCATCAGTACCAAAAGCAATTTTTACACCTTTTTTATAAGCTTTACCAAAAGTTTCTTGGATTTTAGGACCAATAGCCAATGCTTTAGGGACAATTATTTCAGGAAAAAAACCTTTGATTTTTGCTTTAGCTTCAACAGATTTTCCTGCAGTAATAGTGGGTACATAATAGACATTATGCTTTTTCATTAATTCCATAGTTTCTTCACTCATCAATGTGCCATGTTCTATAGTTTTTACACCACCTAAAATTGCTCTTTGCATGCCTTCATCACCATGAGCATGAGCAGCTACATGCATTCCGTAATCTTTTGCAGTTTGTGTAATTGCTTTTATTTCTTCAATGGTAAATTGTGGATTCTGCCCACTTTTAGCAACACTCAATACACCACCTGTAGCTGTAATTTTAATCATGTCTGCACCATTTTTATAACGCTGTCTTACTGCTTTTCTAG
>CAYXAZ010000186.1:0-2339 GCA_964463085.1 uncultured Flavobacteriaceae bacterium
CTGTCCCGATGTCCCATGGCAATGCGGATCTTGCGCAGCATCCGGCTGGCCGTGATCCAGGAAACCTCGATGTGTTTGGAAAGGCGCATGGCAGAAATTCCACCCTTGTCCGAGGCTATCAGGTAAATCGCCCAGAACCACTTATTCAGGGGCAGGTTGGTAGAGTGAAACAATGTTCCCGCCGTGAGTGAAGCTTGGTAATGGCACAGGGCACATTCGTAGGAATGGCGCGTGGTGATGGCATATCCATGATCATGCCCGCAGCGCGGGCAACGGAACCCTTCCGGCCAGCGTTGCTGCGCTAGCGCCTGATTACAGGCTTCTTCCGTTCCATACCGTTTCTGCCAGTCCAACAGATTCGTTTTTGGCGCTTTCATGATCCAATCTACCGTCTTGTTGATCCTAAACAGTTGGGCAGATAAGACTGAAAATGGTTCAGAGGCATATTCAAAATACTCTCATCGCAGTGGACAGCTTCAGATAATCGGCTGTGTTTTTATTAAAGTGGGTGTCCTTTTTATTTTATTCTCGCGCAGAGTATATAACTTATGGGTAATAGAAAGGTGTTGTGGGAGATGGCGGAGAGAAACCGTTGGCTACCCGATTATGTTTTTTTCGCAGAACGTTATTGAGTGATAGTAAACCGGCAACAACTACCGCCTCGAACCATGCACTCTCGATGGTCAACAGATACCCCATTCAGCGCAGAAGTGATAAATGCAATATCAAGCTCACACACTGTTTTACATTCCTCAGCTAGTTGATGAAATACGCAATTATCTGCGATTATTTCAGGAGCGCCTTCAGCGTTGGTGTATGCACGAGCTTCATACCCTAACTCAGTCATAATTTGTACGAGCTCTGTTAATTTTTCTTTTAGGGTCTCACTTTCTTTTAACTGTCCTTGATATTGCCTAGCAATTATTTCCCCGAGTTCTACCATATAAAGACTCAACTCTTGTTCGCCGACCTTATTGCGCAATAAGTGAATAAGCGTATTAGCAAACAAACCATAATGTCGTGGAAATACCTCTTTACCGCTTGATGTGAGCGTATATCGCCTGCTAGGGCGTCCACCGGTACTGGACTGAATAGTATTTTGGACAAACCCTAAACCTTCTAAATTTGCTAAGTGTTGGGTTACAGCATTTCTCGAAATATCAAGGGCTTGAACCAATTCGTCAACTGTCATGCCCGCTTGGTTAACTAACAAGAGCTTGAGCAACGATTGCTGCCGTTCGCCAATGGCATTAAGTAAGGAAGGCATAATAAATATTTTAATAGAAATTAATCACTTAAGCAATATATAGCTCTTTTTACATATATAACTTGTATAAGTGTTGTTTCAATCATATACTTCTTGCTCCATTTTAACTTTGAGAATATTTAAGAGGTATCACAATGAATTTATTAAAACTTTTTGCCACAGTAACAACCTCATTTGTCATGTTGGTTAGTTCTTCAATTGCAATCGCCGAAACCAATTGGTTCGGTGGGGAAGTTCATAATGGCGATCCGGCCCTAGAGGTAACCGCAGCCTTAGTCAAAGCTGGTGGAGGTACAAGTAACTTCAATTTTGCTACTGCACTGGTATCGATGCTAGGTGAAGAAACAGTGAATGCTGAAGTTGAAAAACTAAACAAGCAATATGGAAAAGAGAATGTAAATGCCTTTATTAATGGTATGACCTTTGCGGTCAATAGTGCGCTAAAGCATGCCACTGAAGCTGGAATTAAATTGCCTGCTGCACCGGAGAACCTTAAAGGCGCAGAATTGGCTAAAACACTTGTTGTTGCAGGTACTGCACCTGATGGAACGTGGTGGTCGGGTTATTTATTTGATAAAGCATTATCTAATCAAATACACATTCTAGTAATGAAGGATATTGATGCGAAATATGGACACGCAGGAAACATGGCGACCCATAAAATCCTAAACCAAGCAATGTACGATGTTGCTCAAGCACTAGGCTATAAAGACGTTAAACTTGCCTCGCTGCACTAAGTTACAAACAGGGCGGCAAGCATGCTGCCCTGTTTACTTTAGAGACCAAAATATCTCAGATCTTGAGGTTGATTTTGAAAGCCTTGACTATGGTAGTCTCCGATTGAAGTTTCCGACTTTGAAACATAACGCCAAGCTCAGCGGCAGGCTAAAGGGGCGCGTTTTTGCGTAAGGATCGCTCGAACAATAACTGTCAATTGACATTTGCAATCTCCACATCGAGAAAGCTTAAATTACCTTGCACTCAATCAAAAATCGACAACTATTGTTCGAGCGTTCCTTAGGGGTTTTTGCAAAGGGAAAAGACGTTTCGGCATGTATTGGTTTAACGCCGA
>CAYXAZ010000187.1:0-2281 GCA_964463085.1 uncultured Flavobacteriaceae bacterium
AGCTATGGACCGTGGCGTTAGCGAATATATAATTTTTCTGTGAGAAAAATTTTGAGACGTAACAATAATTTTGAATTTACTTCTTTCTGCGCCATGGGTTATAGCTTTTGTTAGCTGCTGGTGTTTTGAGTCAAAATAAATTTTTACGTAAGTTTAATTTCTGTTTATACAAAATTTGATATTTTCAATTGTTTTTTCTGACAATTTTAAATTCTGATTTCTCGTAGTTTTTCAAAGGAACAAGTCAATGAAAATTCAGAATGTTAAGAACAAGGTAACATGAATTCTTAAAAGTTGTGTTTATAGATTTCATTCTGGACTTGAATAATTTCAGCTCTAAAGTCTGTCTTCGATTTCATATATTTCTCTATTCTGTTTTTGCAAAATTTCATTAGGAAGAAGTCATTTAGAAGTCAACTGGTTGCAGGAAAGCGTAATGAGTTAAAAAAAGTGGAATTTTTTTTCAATGAACGACATTTTCAAATTTCAATCTCCAATCTCCAATCTTTGTTTTCTTGTTTCATAAATTCTAGTAGATTTCCGAATTCATAAAATTTTCTAGGATAATTGGTTTTGATTTTTTTTCTTTCCTTTTTATTAATTCTTGGTCTATGCTACGGCAATGCTTTCAATAAACTATAATTCCGATTCTTATTTTCAAAAAGTCTAAATTCAGATTTCGATTTTAGTTTTCAAGGTTTTCACTATCCAAATTCCAATTGTTTTCATATAAATGCAATTTTCTACTGATATAATTCTGTTCTGAAACTTAAAATTTCATTCTTTTTAATTTTACAGCGATTTGGTTTTTGTCTCACACTTGCAGCTAACGGTTGGTATAAGAATAGTAGCCGATTATGGAACTCGAATTTTTCAAGTTGCTAATAAATTTTATATGGGCTACAATGCTCATATTTACTACTATTTCGGCTATTATTTTTATACTTTGTTAGCGGTTCGTTGTTTTTCAGTTTATATTATATTCTTTTTAATAATTCATTCAAAATCTCATCATTTTCATCTAATAAGTGGTCTTTAATTTCAATGTCTGGTATTACACCTTTCAAACTTTTGTCTCCATTGGGGCGAATAATGAAACTTTTTGGCACTTTTACTATTATATTGGTTTTTGGAAGCTGAAAAGAGAATTGGGAAGCGTAGAGGGTCGGAACATCTCCTGTTTCTTCTCCAACAATTTCACCGAATTTATAATCTTGTATTATTGCTGCACTTTCAGCAGCCATCGAATAAGTTTGTCTATTTATAAGTACATATACTTTGCCCTTGAATCTATTGGATTCTTTGATAGGTTGATAAATTGGGAAATCATATTTAAAAATATGGCCATTAGGATTTGTAAGTATTGATTTGGAATAGTCATCAGTAGTGTCAGCTTTTAATCGAGTATGGTCTTTTAATAATTTACTCGTTTTAATTGAAAAGTCGGAATACCATTTGAAAGGTTTATTAGCAATATATGAAATCAAATAATCGCTGTAAACATTATGCCCACCTGGGTTATTTCTCAAATCAATAATTAAATTCTTTATTCTTTTTGTTCTAATATCTACAAAAACAGAATCTACAAATTGCTTAAATAGTTTTTCGCCATTTATTTCTGCACTACCAAAAGGTCCTGGATTGATATAGGCTACATCATCAAAATATTTAAATAATTTCTGTGAATTAACGACTTCTCCATTTCGGTTGGATTCATAGTCCATAACAGTTATTGCACTTAGATTAATGCTTATTGTTTCATTCTCGGTATTCTTAATTTGAATGAGCCAATTATCTTTTTTCCCATTTAACTGATAAAAAAGTCTCGGAAAAGAGTAAAACTCAATTTTTGCGTTTTTAAAATACTCTCTTTCAGCTGAAACAAATGGGTATAATTCTTTCTGAATTTCAGTTATTGGTTTTCCGTCAATTGCTAATATTTCATCACCTATTATAATTGATTTGTCTGATGATATATTCTTGCGAATAAAAACTTTGTTGTTTTCAAATGCAAGTTCTAACGGGAAAACTGTTCCGTTGTTTTGGGCATACCTAATATAGGAAGATATTGGATAATCTATTTCGCAATGACCTGTATTAGAAAAACTAACTAATTTTTGAAAAAGTGAAGTAGTTTCAATTAATGATAATGAGTCTTTAGTAATACTGGCTTTTAGTGCAAAATAAACACTGTCATAATCTTTTTTTGATGTGTATGCAAAAAGATTGTAGTGAGTTTCTTGTATGGACTTGTATAAGTATTCAAAATCAGATTTCACAT
>CAYXAZ010000188.1:0-2248 GCA_964463085.1 uncultured Flavobacteriaceae bacterium
CTATCGCCTGGGCGACTGGATTAATATCCGCGTGGCGCGAGTTGATCTGGATGAAAGTAAGATTGATTTTGCTTTGTTGGGTTCATCTGATGACGATGATAATGCGGAAAAGAAAAAACCATCTAAAAAACGCTCGGGTAAAAAAAGAGGCGCGCGTGGTAAAGGGAAGAAGCCTGAGGGCACCACTGGTGAGCAGGCTGGCGCTCCGGCGAAAAAGAAATCTCGTCGCCGTCGTTGAGACAGGCCCTTTTGATTTAATCCGTTTAGCAGTGTGATGAATAAATCCCCTGATTACGATTACCTGTTTGGCATCCACGCCGTGACTTCAGTGCTGGAGAAGGATGCCGCACGTGTGCGCACGTTGTGGATCGCGCGTGAGGCGCAGAAAAATCAACGCATCAAGCGTCTGCAAAGTCTAGCGGATAAGACGGGTGTCTCACTGCAGGCATCAACCCATGCAAAACTTGATGTGCTGGTGGGTGGTGAACGTCATCAAGGTGTGGTGGCTGAATGTAATGTTGCGGCATCACCTCAGCTGGCGTTGAATATTCCTGAGCTGTTATCGGGGATTGACGGCGCGCCTTTTCTGTTGGTGCTGGATGGGGTGCAAGATCCGCATAATCTGGGTGCTTGCCTACGTAGTGCCGATGCGGCGGGTGTGCATGCGGTGATCGTACCGAAAGATCGTGCGGTTGGTATTACCCCGGTGGTGAGTAAAGTGGCGTGTGGTGCGGCGGAGCATGTGCCATTGATTCAGGTGACCAACCTTGCGCGCGCACTGCGGCAACTACAGGACGAAGGGGTGTGGTTGTTGGGTGCAGATGAGCGCGGTGAGACCTCGCTCTTTGATGCGGATCTTAAAGGCCCGTTGGCGCTGGTGTTGGGTGCTGAAGGGCAGGGTTTACGCCGCCTTACCCGTGAGCAGTGTGATGTGTTGATTTCAGTGCCGATGGCGGGCTCTGTGTCGAGCCTCAATGTGTCGGTAGCGACGGGTGTCTGTCTGTTTGAGGCGGTGCGCCAACGAGCCCTGTAATGCCTGGATGGTGATAATTTCCGATAAATCAAGTGGTTATAGTTGTTCTGGTAGTTTTATGATAAACCATTGGCTTATCATCAGGTTATAATGGTGCTCCCTAGGGGACTCGAACCCCTGTTCCCGCCGTGAGAGGGCGGTGTCCTGGACCACTAGACGAAGGGAGCATTATCAAAAAACCAGTGCTAATTTGAGATGAATCTAATAGAATTAATAAGATACCGCTCGGTTTTGCGGTATTATACGCACCATTAAGCGATCTACAAGCCGAAATTATGGACGGCATTAAAATATTTCAAAGACTTAGGACTGACTGCTATTAACTCCAGAATTATCCCTCGCCCTGATCATGTGTTATCGCGTGCAGGCATCTCTGAAAATGCACTAAAAGTGCTTTACCGTCTAAAAGACGCCGGTTATGAGGCTTACCTCGTGGGTGGCGGCGTGCGCGATCTGTTGCTTGGCCGCGAACCGAAAGACTTTGATGTGGCGACAGACGCGCATCCAGAACAGATCAAAGAGGTGTTCCGTAACTGTCGCCTGATTGGACGACGTTTTCGTCTGGCCCATGTCCACTTTGGTCGTGAGATTATCGAGGTTGCCACTTTTCGTGCGCAGCACACCGAGGCGGAGGATGGTGAGATGACGGATGAGGGGCGGATCATTCGCGATAACGTCTATGGCACGGTCGAGGATGATGCCGTTCGTCGTGATTTTACCGTTAATGCGCTCTATTACAACATTAAAGATTTTTCGGTGGTTGACTACGCTGGCGGTATGGAAGACCTTGAGGCGGGCATGTTACGCCTGATTGGTGATCCTGAAGTGCGTTACCGAGAAGATGCGGTACGCATGTTACGTGCGGTGCGTTTTGCGGCGAAGCTCGGTTTTCGCATTCACCCGGACGCTGAGGCACCGATATTTGAGTTGGGGCATCTACTGAAAGATATCGCTGCTGCGCGTCTTTTTGAAGAGGTCCTGAAACTCTTTATGGGTGGTAGTGCCGTGCAAACCTATGAATTGCTCTGTCACTATAATTTGCTGCAATACCTTTTTCCACAGACGACAGATGCTTTGGAGAGTGACCAGAATGGTTATTATCACGCGCTGATTCTGCGTGCGATGGAAAATACTGATATTCGTATTGCGGCGGGTAAGCCGGTTACCCCTGCCTTTCTATATGCGGTGCTAATGTGGATGCCGATGCAGCGCCGT
>CAYXAZ010000189.1:0-2190 GCA_964463085.1 uncultured Flavobacteriaceae bacterium
GGACGGCAATTACAGGAAGGAGCACATGAAATAAAATTCTTTGGTAAATACTATCTTGTAAAAGCAACGGTAAGAAGTATTGAAAGCTTTTCAGCTCACGCAGATCAACATGATCTATTAAATTGGATGAGTGTTATTAAAAATATTCCGGAAAATGTCTACCTAATTCATGGAGAACCTATTGCTACAGATACATTGAGGGTTAAAATTAAAGACACCTATAAATGGAATGTATCTATACCCAAATTATATGATGTCATTAAAGTAATGGTTTGATAAATTATTGCTAACTGATAGATATCATTTCACAACTCTAATTTTACAGTTAATTTTATAGCATTAAAAAATACTATTGTGAAAAATTTAACCTCTCTACTTTTGGTTTTTGTATTAGTAAGTTGTTCCTCTACGCAATTAGTTAATAATTGGAAAAACCCTGATATAGATACTTTTGAGCCAACTAAAATTTTAATTGTTGGAATGACTTCTAATAAGAGTGCAAGGAAAAAATTTGAAAAACAATTTAAAGAAGAATACCTATCAAGAGGAATAGAAGCTGTAACTAGCCTAGAAATGTTTGGTAAGTCATTTACTGAAGGCGAAAAAACAGAAGCAGCGTTAAAAGAAATGGAAAATAAACTTATAAATGATGGGTTTAATAGCATTTTATTTACCAAAGTAATAGGTGTAGAAGATAAAATAATATTTTCTGAAGAATATGGCGACTTTGAAAATACACATAGACGGTTTAGAGATGATTATTATATGAATCAAGATATTTATTACAATCGTAAATATTATGAAAAATATAAAGTCTATCATACCGAAACCTCATTGTATTGTGTATGTTCTGAAAAAGAAAGAGAATTGATATGGAAAGGTTATATAGATATTATTGACCCTGGTTCTGTTAAAGGAACTATTGATGATTATATTAACTTGGTCTTATTTGTACTTGAAGAACAACAGCTTATCAATAAAAAAATAGAAGAAGCTTATAATACTGAGATATAAGTAAAACACCCAAGTTTAGTGTAGCTTTAAACTCGTATTATGCAATAGAGATTCGTAATGAGGGTTAAATAACCATCTCTTGATATCAGGATGATAAGATCACTACAAATACCTAATAAGATGAAAACCTTTTTAATTGAAATAGGTGAGTTATCTTATTTTGCCGGTCGCTTTTTTAAAGAAGCTGTTACAAAACCTTTTGAGCTTAAAGAATTAGTACGTCAATGTTATAATATAGGCAACCGTTCCTTATTGTTAGTGGGTGTCACGGGTTTCATTCTTGGTTTGGTATTTACACTACAATCCAGGCCAACCTTAATGGAATTTGGTGCAGAATCATGGATGCCATCTATGGTGAGTATTTCCATCGTACGAGAAATTGGTCCAATGATAATTGCGCTAATTTGTGCAGGTCGTATTAGCTCTGGTATAGGTGCTGAGCTGGGTTCCATGAGAGTGACAGAACAGATTGATGCCATGGAGGTTTCGGGCACAAATCCGTTTAAATACTTGGTCGTAACACGTATTATGGCAACAACACTCATGGTGCCCTTGCTTATTATTTTTGGTGATGCTATTGCTTTATATGGCTCTGCTATTATAGAGAATTTAAAAGGCGATGTTTCTTATCTACTCTATTTCAATAAAGTATTTAATGCCTTAAAATTTTCAGATTTAATTCCGGCTACTATTAAATCAGTTTTCTTTGGATTTGCCATAGGATTAGTTGGAGCATTTAAAGGTTATAATTGTAAAAAAGGGACTGTTGGTGTTGGTGAAGCCTCAAACTCTGCCGTTGTATACACATCAATGCTGTTATTTATAATAGATTTTATTGCTGTTTTTATTGCTGACATCTTTTTCGAAATCTAGTCATGAAAAACAAAACTAACATAGCACCCATATTAAAAATTAAAGACTTGAAAAAAAGTTTTGGTAATAATCATGTTCTTAATGGCTTTACAATGGAATTATATGAAGGAGAAAATTTGGTGATCATGGGCAAATCTGGTTCCGGAAAATCGGTAATGATAAAATGTTTGGTCGGATTAATGGAGGCTGATAGCGGCAACATTGAAATTATGGATAAAGATATTGCAACTTTACAAAAGAAAGAGCTAGATAATTTACGTACTGAAATAGGTTTTCTCTTTCAAGGCAGTGCTTTATATGATT
>CAYXAZ010000190.1:0-2161 GCA_964463085.1 uncultured Flavobacteriaceae bacterium
TCTTGAACTTGTTAAAACTGAATTATGAGTTGTGGGTAATGGAGAGCCTAATTCGTTAGGTGTGATTTTATGGGGAAACTGGCTTAGCAAAAATGGACCACGGAGGGATCGAACCATCTCTATCTTGCCTCCAGCGTTTGAAATTAACTTTGCTGCTATCCAAGTATATAGAACCATCCCTAAGTTTTGTGGTGCCTTTCAGATTTGTGTTATAGGTTTCTGTTCGCCTGCTGCCAGTAGGCGAATTCACCTTACTTCCAACATAGTTCCAATCAGGTGACTCGGTTTGGTGACCATTAATATCCCCAAACATCATATGCACAAACTGTATATCGCCAGATTCAATAAAATTGTAACAAGCGATAATATGCCAGCCACTATGTCCATTGTGGCTTTCACCACCTTTTCCAATGTTGATAGTGGTTTTCACCTCTAAGCCAACACCAGTGCCTCCGGCTCCATCACTATAAATAAGGTCGGGATATTTTTGATCGTGATTATGCTTATACGGGGAACACTCATCCATTGCATTACTGAAAATATTTGATACAAGGCCTGAAAAATTATTACCCTGGATCAATGATTGAAGGCTTTGACCAATCTCAAGCGACATATTATGGTTGATTCTATGAATTATAGACTGCGTTAGATTTGCTGCTGCCTCAATATGAGCGACATTAAGCCCTTCAGGCAAAGGGACTTGAGAACGAAAATATTTAGGGTTTACTTTGGGGGAACTTATACCAGACGCACCATCATATGCAGCAACTACTAAAGTTCTAACAGGGACTGACAGTGATTTAGCAAGAGATTCAAGTACTTGAACCGTAAAATTCTCTTTACCTGTTTCTACGCCCGACAAGTACTGGTAGCTAACACCAGCCTTGGCAGCTAATGTTTCCAGTGATATTTTTTGCTGCTGACGAAGAACACGAACGCAAGCACCTAATATTTGTTGTATATTTTTCATGAGCAGTAGTCTACTCACGGAACAGTTGACAGTCTTTCAACTATAGGCGAAAATTGAGCAATGGCTAAATTTGAACTACATCATCAGAGCTGCTTCGACTGGCTACGGGATCAACCTGCTAATTCAATAGAAGGCGTATGCACAGATCCTCCGTTTGGTATCGTCGAATTTCTCCCTCATGAAATGGATAAATTGAGGAAAGGGAAAGGTGGCGTCTGGCGTTTACCACCAACCATAGGTGGAAGTAAACGAGCCCCGTTACCGAGGTTTACAACACTGAATGAAAAAGAACTGATGCATGTACATGCATACTTTAAAGAGTTCGGTGAAGCGTTACTTCCAGTGCTAACCCCTGGGGCTCATGTATTTTTGGCTGGCACCCCAATGTTGCAACATTTTGTTCAAAGAGGGATGTTTGACGCTGGTTTTGAGGTCCGGGGAGCAATCATGAGACTTTATCGTGGGTTTAGAGGCGGAGACAGACCCAAGCTAGCTGAAAAAGAGTTCCCAGAGGTGTGTGTTACAGCAAGGGGAACTTATGAACCTTGGATGATTTTTAGAAAGCCCATCGGTGAGCGAACAGTCGCTATGAATTTGAGAAAGTGGGGTACAGGCGCGTTACGTAGAGTTAATATTGACCAGCCTTTACCAGACACAATACAAAGCGGAAAAACGCCAAAATTTGAAGAAACAATATCTTCTCATCCAACACTTAAACCACAGCATTTGCTACGCATTCTGTGTCGCTCGTTACTCCCTCTAGGTGAGGGCCGTATCCTAGATCCATTCTGCGGATCAGGGTCTACCATTGCAGCCTGCAAAGCTATTAACTACCAATCGATAGGCATAGAGGTTGACGACATATACTTCTCAACAATGAAAGAAAATGTTTTAGCCCTATCTACTTTATATTCAAAGTATAAAGGTGAAAGTTTACAACTCCCCTTAAGCGCAGATATACCGAAGAGAAAACAAAAATCTAGCACTCAACTGGAGCTGGTTCGTCAAGCTAACGATTACACCTAACGTTTAAGCTCAGCCGACCATTGGAGCTGCGTGAGGCTTGTGGCATTCGCCACAAACGAACGCCGCGGAAATGGGTCGGCTGGAGCGCATTGTGTACGCCCAGCATGGGTATGAACTAATGAGGTGAAAGTCCTCTGTAGGAAGATCACCGTCGAAAACCGTGTT
>CAYXAZ010000191.1:0-2157 GCA_964463085.1 uncultured Flavobacteriaceae bacterium
CGCATTTGAACGACACGGTGGAAATCGTCCTGGAACTGGAAAAAGCCGGTGTGGACATGGTAGAAATCGGGATGCCTTTTTCTGATCCCCTGGCGGACGGTCCGGTCATCCAGCACAGCAGCACCATTGCCATAAAAAACGGTATCACCCTGCAAAAGATTTTCAATCAAATCCGTGAAATCAGGAAACATTCTCAAATCCCCATTATTTTGATGGGCTACCTGAACCAAATGATGGCTTTCGGTGAAGAAGCTTTTTTGGAAGAAGCGGTTCGTTGTGGAGCTGACGGACTCATCATTCCCGACTTACCGGTGGAATTTTATCAGAAACATTATCGGCAGAAAACTGAAAGTCTTGGCCTGGACATGATTTTCCTCATCACTCCGCAAACCGAATTGGAACGTATCAAATTACTCGATACCGAAAGCCGGGGGTTTCTGTATGTGGTTTCTTCCTCTTCCATCACCGGCAGGAAAGCTGACCTGCAACAGGCACAGAAAGCCTATTTCGAACGTATTAAAAACATGAAAATCAAAAATCCCACACTCATCGGTTTTGGCATTCACGACCGGGAAAGCTTTGAAACAGCTTGCCGTTATGCCTCAGGCGCCATCATCGGTAGCGCTTTCATCCGGACGCTGGAAAAACCGGGAGTCCTCAAAAACAACATTCACGATTTTATTAAAAAAATTCGTTCATGATCATACAATTGGAAAAGAATATCAGTAAAGCTGAAAGAGAAACGCTGCTACACAAACTGGAGGTGTTGAAAATCGGTGCCAGGCCGGTAAAAACTAATTTCAGAGAATATATAGTAGGTATCCTTTCCGGGGAATTTGATCTGCGTGAAATCGGTAGTATGAAAGGGATTGCCGACATTCATCGCGTGTCGGACAACTACAAAATGGTATCGCGAAAATGGAAGCTATGCAATTCTGTTATTGATTTGGGCGACGGCATAACCATTGGCAATGGAGACCTGGCTATCATGGCCGGCCCGTGTGCCATCGAAAGCGAAGAGCAAATTGTGAGTATCGTCAACCACCTGAGAAAAAACAATATTCGCATCATGCGTGGCGGCGTGTATAAACCGCGCAGCTCACCCTACTCTTTTCGCGGACTGGGTATTGAAGGGCTGAAATTGTTTCATAAACACTGTTCCGCCAACGGCATCAAAGTTATTACGGAAGTGATGCAGGTTTCGCAAGTGGAACCCATGCTGGATTATGTGGATATTTTTCAGGTCGGCGCCCGCAATTCACAAAATTTCAATCTGTTGGATGTACTGGGAAAAGTGGACAAGCCGGTGATGATTAAGCGTGGAATTTCCGGCACCATCGATGAGTTGCTCTATTCGGCAGAATATGTTTTCTCCAGTGGCAACGAAAAAATCATACTCTGTGAACGTGGCATCCGGACTTTTGAGCGCGCTACCCGCAACACACTGGATTTAAGCGCAGTACCCATTTTAAAAGACAAAACCCATTTGCCCGTTATTGTGGATCCTTCGCACGGAGTAGGCATCCGGAAATACGTACCCACCATGGCGCTGGCCGGCATTATGAGTGGTGCCGATGGCGTCATAATGGAAATTCACGAAACACCGGAGAAAGCCTTTTCCGACGGACTGCAAAGTTTGTATTATCCGCAGGCGGAAAAACTATACCGGCAGTTGCGGGAAACAAAAAAACTGCGGGATAGTTTCTGACGCTGTGTAAAGATTTTTGAACGGGTTGTCCAAAACATCCGGTTACCATCCGAAACAAATAGAAGTGTTTGGCATCATTCATCAAAATGGCTGACCACAGATGTAATTGCGGCAGCGCAAAAGGTCGCACAAATAACAGGCATCACGACCAGCAAGATTCTGCAAATGATACTGAATTTCGGTGAGGAGTTGTTCATCTTTTTCAAAACGACCAATCCATTTTTCCAAAATACCCAATGATTTCCGGTCATGGGGAATCCGGCGCATTCGGTCGTACATATATTGTTGCCCCACAAACGAAGATGTACGATCCACATAGTCAAACAGGTCATTAAAATTCAAATCATTACAAACTTTATCCGGTAAATTCTGAAAACTCTCTTTACTGTTTCTTTCGGCAAAGCGCCGGATGGCGTCAAAATCAAAATCTATGGTCTTCGGTTTGCCAA
>CAYXAZ010000192.1:0-2139 GCA_964463085.1 uncultured Flavobacteriaceae bacterium
TACGGATAAAGCAAGCACCAATCTATAATAATTCTTCATCGCCGAATCGCCCCGCAAACACCCAACAACCAACGCGCCTTGACAAACAACCCAAACGCATCCCATAATGGGGAAGGCGGCGGCGCTGTAAACTAAGCCCATACCCGTTAGTAAAAGGATATCGTCCAATGGCATGTAGACACGTTACTTATAACGCAGACAATCCTCCGACCGATACCAAGTCTGAATTCAAGCCGACACCGATGGTTGAGCCGATGCAAAACTCGCGATCCGATGATGACAATTGCAATCGATGCGATCCAAGTGTAGCATTGGGTAAGGGGACGATGGACGACGGAGTGGTGGTTGGATCGACGGATGCGATAGCTAATGGTTCGATGCCGTCGCGGGAATCATCGATAGTAGATGCCCCATCGGTAGTCGAGACTACGCAAGAAATCAGTCGGGTACGGGAATCGTCCACGGTGCGTGATAATAGATATGTGATGAATCGCATTGCGGGCGCTATGAACCGATCCGATGAAGCAACGGATGCCATAATCGCGTATAAGCCCGATGGATTGGAAGATATGCTTCGTGATGGGTTGCGCGACTCGAACCCGCTTCACGCACGCCTACAGACTGCTAACGTAGCGATTAAGCTAATTGATGCAGGTAGCACACGCCTGCGGGCTATAGCTTCTATGGCCGAGACAGAGCATAAGCTTGCAGGCGCAACCGCACCAACCAAGGTCACGATCGGTACCGCGATAACCAATGTATCCGCCCCTAACATCGAGCGCGATAAGGGTTAAACCGCTCTCACAGCCTGCAATCAACGATACCAACGCAACAGAATAGCCATTATCGGACCTTAGATGCTCATACCCACCCCCTACCCCAAACCGCATGGTACCGCTGGTCTCTATAATAGTCCCCGACACATCACTTCAAGTAAAAAGGATTTGAAATGCCCACCACCCCACAAGAGCCAGATGCTCGCCTTACTGGGTCTCGCGTTAAGAGAATGCTTGACCATTTCAGTCGCGACCAAATAATCATGGAGTTGATATCGAGTATGAACATTTGTCTTCGCGAGGATACCGACATGCGCGAGGACTCTATTGGTGCGCTTACTGACGGGATTCAGAGGAGGTTAGGCGTTACAAAACACTACGCTGGAGTGTCGGCATCTGGGTTTGACCCTACGATTCGTTGGGATGGCAAGCTTCGTGAGCCCCACTCATCACTTCATCCAAATCAGTCTTGAACCCGATGCAAGTCCCCGATACGATTATCAACCGAAAGGAATCCAATGAACTCGAAGCTAAAAAATAATTTGAGGCGATTCGTGGTTTGGTTCGATTCTCGGATGATGGGAGGTGGTGGCGAATGTTCATCAAGTTGACGCAGTACAGCACTGTGAACGAATTGACGGAGAGCCCAAATGAATGCGAACCTAATAAGAACGAAGGCTGAAAAGAAAGCAATCACCAAAGCGAAGCGAACCCTCCCGGATAAGCTCAAGAAGTGCCCCAAATGCGAAGACAGGGGCTATGTCCAGTATTCTGACGGTGTTGGCTACTGTGACGAATGCGCAGATTGGGAACTTCCGTCAATGCTTCGGGCTTCATTTCGCGGATATTGGAACCAATGATGCCGGAAGAATCCAACCCCATGATTCGTTTATGGAAATGCGGGTGCGAATACCACTTCGATGGCGATCGGTTTCTTCCGTGTAACGATCATCTTGAGTTACTGATTGGCAAAGGCTTCGTTCCCGGAAAGGTTAAAATGAATGATTCACTGAAAGATCGCTTCTCCCGCTTGGTTGAACGATTCAAGGGTCTCGATGGTTACGACATCGGCTGCAAAGAATGCCGCAATATGTTTCCTGATGGATACCGGGCACTGTGCGATTTGTTGTTCATCTGGAACGGTCGTAGAGCTGATCTTGACAGAGATGGCGGGATTACGGAATGGGCCAGCAAAAAGCCTGCTGGTCAGAACTGGGTCGATGTCGATTGGTCTGATGACAAGATCGAAGCGTTCCTAGATTGGGCTGAACAGACGGAGGTTGCCGATGATACCTGAGTACCCGATGACGACATTTTGGATCAGCTTGTTCATATGTTGTGTTCTTGTGGCATGGTTAACTCG
>CAYXAZ010000193.1:0-1979 GCA_964463085.1 uncultured Flavobacteriaceae bacterium
CTCTATTCGCTTAAAATCACCATAGTCTATCTCTAAATCACCATATATAATATCAATATTTTTATAGGATTCTGAGTTTCTTGCGAAAACTTTCTCTATGGTGTTTTTCGCATAAAAACTATCCCCAGCATTCATAAAGTTAATCCAATCCCCATTTACTCTATCTATCCCCTTATTCATTGCATCATAAATGCCTTCATCTTGCTCACTTGCCCAATAACTAATCTTATCTTCATATTTTTTAATTATATCCACAGTCCCATCAGTAGAACCGCCATCGATGATGATATACTCAATATTGTCATATGTTTGATTGATTATACTTTTGATTGTCTCTTCTAAATATTGTTCTCCATTGTAAACAACAGTAATGATTGATACTAGAGGTTTATCTGTCATCTAAAATTTCCTTTAATTCTTGCGTTATCATACTAGTAGTCTGTTTGCTTAAATCGAACTCTTTTGCATATATAGTGAAGTTTCTTAATCCTTTTTTTACTTCATCTATAATCTCTTTGGCATTTTTAACATGATGCTTTCTTGCTAACTCTAGTAAGTGCTTCTCATCTGGTGTTTTTCCCTCTCCTAGATAAGTTGTACTATGCTCTCCACTAGGTCCATAAGAAAAAGTCAAATCATAAGCAGGAGCTAATCTCCAATTATACCTATTATCTAGTAAAAAAGAGAAGTTTTTTGCATGGTCATCACGATTGTGTGAAAATAAATTGAAGCATGCTAAGCGATAGATTTTAAAAACCTCTTCAATATTCCGACAGAGATGAAAAGTTAAAGTAAGTAAATCATCATAATCCAAAACAGGCACTCTAAAATCACTATGTGTAACTCCTGCTACTGAATGTGTATGAACTCGCTCATCTTTAACTCTATCAAACCTTTCTATAGCAAAGTAAGCCCCATCTCTCCCATGTAGTAGTTGTGTATCGGGCATCTCTATCTTGGCATCTTTTGCCATTAAAGAGTAGATATATTCTATCTTTCCTATATCTTTAGTATCAGCAGAAGAAGCAAACTTAACCATATAGTGAGTATATCCATCACGAAGTTTTTGCGTACCTGAAATTATATTTTGATTTTTATCTAACTGTATCATAGCTTTAGGTCTAGCTCCTGATGATGAACCACCTAATTCTAAGAATCTGTCTATATTATCTTGAGAATCTTCTTTTAGAATTTTTATAGAGTCTTTAGCAAGAGTATCTAGAACTATATCTTGTTTAACAAAACGAAGATTATCTACAGAAGGCCTATAGTTTAAAGCTCCTATGCCATACTTGCCGATATAACCTAACCTATCTAGTGGGTTAATATCTCTGTATTTTATCCCTTTCTTTAAAAAATGCCTATCAAGTAGCAATTTTCCCCAACCATCAGGTAGACTATCTCCAAACAGACCAAATAAGCCATCAAAAATATTATCATTGCAGATAAAAACACCTCTCTTTAGAGGTAGTTTATATGGAGAAAGTTCTATTCCACTTTGTAAAAACTGTTCATCATATTCAAAATAGATTATCTTCTCTTTATATGCCAGCTTTCCAACTAAAAACTCTTTTGCATATAGAGTTAAAAAAACATCGATAGAATTTATCATGTAACACTACCTCGCTTTTTAATTTTTTCTTTTTTTTCATTTAACAATTCACCTATAGAAGTGATTGTTTCAACAGGATTTGCAATATGCAAGAAATCACCCAAGCACTCTAAGATAGATGACAACTTCAACAATGATTCTAAAGATATATGACCACTTGACTCAAATCTCTTTAAGCTACCAAGGCTCACTCCACTTCGCTTTGAAAGACCCTCTTGAGTAAGGTTTAAAAACAATCTTTTTTGTTTGAACTTTCTCTTTAGTTGCTCCATTACAAAAAATGGTGTATATATATTTATATCTAACATATTATCTCTTAGTGTAGTTTTTTATCTATTATAGCTTATATGTTGGCTATTGTCAATAA
>CAYXAZ010000194.1:0-1971 GCA_964463085.1 uncultured Flavobacteriaceae bacterium
AAACCACCTCATGTTTTCATCTGCCCCTTAAGCAGCCGATCAGAACAGGCCTACCAGGCCTTGCATGTGAAACTTTCCGCTCGCGACAATCTGCATGCAGAAAGTTTCGCCTTAGCCGAACATTGCCGTTCGATCTCCATCCGCCGCATGCAGCCAGAAAGACTGGCGCAACTCGATCCTGATGAAATAAAGCTGATTATCCACAAGTTACAGAGGCTCATTGGTATTTAAGTCAAATGATAAAAGAATCACTGTTCGCCTGAGTCCTTCGTCAAGCTCAGGAGAGCCCTGTCGAAGGAAGCCTGTCGAAGGACGTAGGCTGGGTACGATTTTGTACCCATGCGGAATACAAAATAATGAAAAAAGTGTGAGTACACAAACTATGCCCAACAAAATACACATCGCCACCCTGATGCAAAAAAGCGGCGTCGGTTTCGGCACCAGCGGCGCCCGCGGTCTGGTAAACGATATGACCGACCAGGTCTGCTACGCCTACACCATCGCCTTTTTGCAACATCTGGAATCTGTAGGTTCGCCTTCAGGCGAACATGTGCGGCTGAAGCCGCACCTACAACAACCCGCGAAAATCGGCATTGCCGGGGATCTCCGCAACAGTACCTCACGCATCATGAATGCGGTTGCCGCCGCGATCACAAATAAAGGCTACAAGCCCGTTAATTGCGGAACCATCCCATCACCGGCAGTGGCCTGCTACGGTCTGCAACAGCAAATCCCTACCATCATGGTCACCGGTAGCCACATTCCCGATGATCGTAACGGCATCAAGTTCAATACCGCATCCGGGGAAATCCTCAAACAGGATGAAGAAGGCATTCGCCGACAAACAGTAGAGATACCATCCGGCCTGTTTTCAGCAGATGGCAGTTTCACTAAATCGGTCGACTATTTACCTGAGACAGATCCCGAAGCAGGCCGCCACTATCGTCAGCGGTATCTGGATTTCTTCCCCGCCAACTGTCTCACCGATCTAAAAATCGGTCTCTACGAACATTCAGGGGTAGGCCGCGACATACTCGCCGATCTCCTTACCGCTCTGGGAGCGAACATAATATGCCTTGGCCGCTCGGATAAATTCATCCCAGTCGATACCGAGGCCATACGAGAAGAAGATATCAAGCTGGCTCAAAAATGGTCACAGGAACATAAGCTTGATGCAATAGTCTCAACCGATGGCGATGCAGATCGGCCCCTGGTTGGGGATGAAAACGGCAACTGGCTGCGCGGCGACATCGCCGGAATACTCTGTGCCCGTTATCTCGGCATTACGCACATCGCCACCCCGGTCAGCAGCAATACCGTCGTAGAACGCAGCAGCTTATTCAAGTCTGTCCATCGTACCCGGATCGGCTCCCCCTATGTCATTGCCGCCATGCAACAAATGAATCTCTCTAATACCGACAAATCCGGCATCAATCATGTAGGTTCGCCTTCAGGCGAACATGTCCGGCTAAAGCCGCACCTACAGCCACGTATAACAACAAGCTACATCGCAGGCTACGAAGCCAATGGCGGATTTCTGCTGGAAACAACCGTCGAACGTAATGGTAGAACATTGCCCGCATTGCCCACCCGTGACGCAGTCATCGTTATTCTGAGTATTCTGTCCATGGCAAAACGGGAAGGCAAAAAAATATCCGAGCTGACAAACACCCTGCCGGCCCGATTCACCGCCAGCGATCGCTTGAAAGAATTCCCGACCGATAGCGCAAAAGCCTGCATTGCACGGCTGACCGAAGAAAATGAGGCGCCACCTTATCAAGCCATCGAAGCGGCTTTTGGGCAACTCTGTGGAAAAGTCAAAAACACGGATTTAACCGACGGCTTGCGTATTACCTTCCAGAATGGTGAAATTATTCACCTGCGCCCATCAGGCAATGCACCAGAATTTCGCTGTTACAACGAAGCAGACAGCCCGACTCGGGTAGAAAGCCTGAACCAGGCATGCATGGA
>CAYXAZ010000195.1:0-1914 GCA_964463085.1 uncultured Flavobacteriaceae bacterium
TAACCCTAAAGGGACATAGGCATGAAATTAGTATCTGTTGAGATTGAAAATCTGCGTTGTTACCAAGAGCCAATTAAAGCGAAAATAGATAGATTAACAACATTTATTGGTAAAAATGACATCGGAAAATCTACGGTGTTAGAAGCATTAGAGATATTTTTTAACAACGATACTGTTAAAATCACTCAGGGAGATGCAAATATTCATAGTGGTTCTTCGCTTGTATCAATCACCTGTGAGTTTTCCAATCTTCCCCAAAAACTTGTTTTAGACAGTGGTTCCGAAACCTCTTTAAACGAAGAGTATCTGTTGACTAAAGACGGAACACTAAAGGTGAAGAAAATATTCGATTGTGGAAAGAAAACACCAACATGTGAAGTATTCATTATTGCAGAACACCCGCGTGCAAGTGGAATTAACAATCTTTTAGAACTAAAAGAAAAGGACTTGCAAGCTATTGTCAAAAAGGAAGGAATTGAATGTCCTTTGAAAGGTAACCCGATTATGCGAAAGGCTATCTGGTCGTCAAATATGGAGTTAGACTTAGGTGTAGTCGAGTTACCAGTTACAAAACCTAAAGAAGACAGTAAAAGAATTTGGGAGCAAATTGATAAATACTTACCACTATACGCACTTTTTCAAAGTGACAGAAGTAGTAAGGATTCCGATGGAGAAGTACAAGATCCTATGAAATCAGCAATTGCAGTCGCAATTTCTGAGGTACAAGATGATATTAATTCTATTCAAAAACGAGTTCAATCTCGAACTGAAGAAATCGCCAATAATACTCATGAAGCACTGAAAAAAATTGATTCAAACTTAGCTAAAGATTTGAAGCCAGAGTTCACACCACCAACCCCGGCCAAATGGATTGGATTATTTTCTGTAAATTTAACAACTGATGGTATCCCACTTAATAAACGTGGCAGCGGAGTACGCAGACTAATTTTGGTTAGTTTTTTTAAAGCGGAGGCGGAGAGGTTGCTATCTAAAGGCAACAAAAAAAGCATAATTTACGCTATTGAAGAACCGGAAACATCGCAGCACCCAAATAATCAAAAAATCCTACAGCAAGCCTTTACAGAATTATCGAATGAATCAAATTGCCAAGTTATATTGACAACTCATAGTCCAGGATTCGCAAGTGATCTTCCTATGGACGGTATTAGATATGTAACTATAAATGAAAATGCCGAACATGAGATTCAATCTGGTGTGGATGTTTTAACTGAGGTTGCAGATGCATTAGGCATAACACCAGACAGCAGGGTAAAAGCATTAGTCTGTGTTGAGGGGCCAACAGATGTGAACGCACTTAAGGCATTAAGTCAGGTTCTTCACTTTGAAAATAATAACCTACCTGATTTATCAACGGATGATCGTGTTGCTTTTATTGTATTGGGGGGAGGAAATTTGAAACATTGGGTAAATAACAATTACTTAAAGGGGCTTGGGAAACCAGAATTTCATATATATGATGCAGATGTTCCAAGCTATTCTGATTCTGCTAATGAAGTTAATCTACGTGGTGATGGCTCAAGAGGTTTTATTACTCGAAAGCATGAAATAGAAAGTTACCTACATACTGATGCAATAAATATTGCTTTTGGTATTGAAATAGAAGTGACTGACCATCCCAACGAAGAAGGTGAGGCAACGCCAAAGGTATTTGCAAAAGCATATTCTGCCGTGAAAGGTTTTGACGGGATAATGGGGGATAGTAAAGCTAAGATGAAATTATCTGACCAAGCATTTTCGAAAATGACAGCAGAAATGATTAAAGAAAGAGACCCCGATGGTGAGATAGAAGAATGGTTCAGAATAATTGGCGACGCAATAAGTTAGAAGTGAAAAAAGGTTATAACAAACTCATCCAGCGGGACTTTTAAACCTGTCGCGGCTTTTGCAAAAAAA
>CAYXAZ010000196.1:0-1881 GCA_964463085.1 uncultured Flavobacteriaceae bacterium
GATCAACGTGTCGATAGCGGCAAGACGGGTGTCCACGCCTTCCTTGCGCACAATGTCCAGCGCTGATTGCAGGGCCTCAATGCCCTCCTGCGCACGCCCTTCAATGTGCAGGATATAAATCGGGCTTTCTTCGCTGCCGCCCACATCCGATGCCAAATCCAGGATATCCAGTCCCGCTTCCGCCAACGCGCCGGTGACGTGCGCAACAATGCCGGCGCGGTCGGCGCCATACACGGTGATGCGCACATCCGGCTCGTGGTGATGATGCAGGCCGCCTTCGATCCTGTCGATATGCAGGCGCAGGCCCAACGACTCGGCCTCGGTTTGCAGCAGCTTTTGCAACGCGTTTGCTGTGCCGTCGTGCTGCACCATCATCATGATGGTGAAGCTGGTGCCGAGACGCAGCATGGAGGTTTCACCCAGATTGCAACCGCCTTCGTACAGGGCGTGGGTCACGTGGGCGACGATGCCGCTACGATCACGCCCCACCAGGGTCAGCATGTACCAGTGATTGTTCATAGCGTCTTCCTTACTCTGTAGGTTGGGGTGAGTTTGCGAACCCCAACATTCATGGCTTCGATAGTTATCGCCGTTGGGGTTGGATACTCACCCCAACCGACACACTCGCGTTAATGCAACGTCGAATGGGTAACATAAATTAGCGATACGCCCGCAGCAATCAACAACATCTGTTGCACCGTGGCGCTGGCTTCCGCGCGTTTGTGCAGACCGGGAATCAAATCCGCCACGGCAATATAAATAAAACTCGACGCAGCAACCGCCAACACGTAAGGCAACAAATGCTGCATGTCGCTCAAGCTCCAGTAAGCCAACAAAGCGCCAACAATCGTCGCCAGACTCGACAACATATTAAACAGCAGCGCTTTTTGGCGACTGAAACCACTGTGCAGCAGCACCACAAAATCACCCACTTCCTGCGGAATTTCATGGGCGGCGATGGCCAGCGCCGTGACGATACCAAGGTGGATGTCGGTCATAAAGGCTGCGGCGATCAATACACCATCCACCAGGTTGTGCATGCCGTCACCGATGAGAATCATCCAACCGGCGGCCTCTTTATTTTCATGACGATCGTGCGGGGCGTGCGCCTCGCAATGATCCGCGTGGCAGTGACGCCACAACACCAGTTTTTCCAGCAGGAAAAAACTCAGCAGGCCAATCAGCACTGCGAGAAAAATATTGTGGAAATCTTCAACGCCCGGCCCCGCTAACGCATGTGGTAGCAAACCCAAAAAAGCCGCGCCCAGCAGCGAGCCAATGGCAAAACTTACCAGATGCGGCACCAATGTTTTGCGCAGCTGCTCCGGCAGCAGCAAAAAGCTGGCGGCTACCAGCACGCTGAGTATTCCACCCAGCAGGCTGAAAACAATAATCCAGGACAATAAACTCATAAAGGTGGGTCAATCCTATAAATTAGCAGCACGGTTTACTCGAAATGACGAATGGAAATGGGCCGGAAAAAAATAAACTCCGGCAATGCACGGAGCATGTTAACGAGTTTTATAGACTTCACTGCGGTGCGCCACTTTGACCACCAGCACAATCAATTCCAGATCTTTGATTTCGTAAACAATGCGATAAACGCCCTGCCAAACCCTGTAACGCTCCTGATTCGAAAGTTTGATACAACCTTCCGCCCTCGGGTCTTCGCGCAACAACTCAATGCATTTCAGTATGCGCTTAACGTCTTTATTGGGGATGTTTCGCAGGTCTTTGGCGACAGACTTTTTGAAAACAAGGCTATAACTTGTCATTCGCTTTTAGATCGTCCAGCAACTCTTCGTAGCTTAAAGTCGGCTCATTCACTCTTTGGGAAAAGGCATTCAGGTCTTCCTGATCCTCCCGTAAAGCCGCACGCAC
>CAYXAZ010000197.1:0-1848 GCA_964463085.1 uncultured Flavobacteriaceae bacterium
CGAGTTGCGGACACAGAAACGTTCAGCAGCACGGCCCCGAAAGAATGCCTGGCCGGCAGTGGCTCCATACAGAACCACGTTGCCGACGATGATGTTTTCGCTGGCTTCAAAGGTGCTGTTTTTTGGCGGGTAAACTGTAATGTTACCACCCGATAAACCTTTGCCGACATAGTCGTTGGCATCACCCTCAATTTCCATGGTAATACCGCGTGCAAGGAAGGCTCCAAAGCTCTGTCCGGCAGAACCATTGAATTTGATATTAATGGTATCGTTTGGAAGCATTTGCGCACCCCATTTTTTTACCAGAGTGTGGCTAAGTATTGTGCCGACAGTACGATCAGTGTTGATGATCGGTAATTCAAAGTTGACCTTGTTACCATTTTCTAAGGCGTCACGGGAAAGTTCGATCAGTTTGTGATCAATAACGTCATCAAGACCGTGATCTTGCGGTATGGTTTTGTAGACTTCAACTTTGTCGTGTGGTTTGGGTGCTACGGTCAATAAGGAAGTAAGATCCAATCCGTCTGATTTCCAGTGCTGAATTGCCTTGTTAGTTTCCAGTACATCAGTGCGCCCAATCATTTCGTTGATTTTGCGGAAACCGAGGTTGGCCATTAATTCTCGAGCTTCTTCTGCAACCATGAACAGGTAGTTGACGATATATTCCGGATCACCGCTAAATTTTTTACGGAGTTCTTTATCTTGAGTTGCAATACCGACTGGGCAGGTGTTTAAATGACATTTTCGCATCATGATGCAGCCCAGAGAAATTAACGGGGCGGTACTGAAGCCAAACTCTTCGGCACCGAGTAATGCAGCAATCACAACATCTTTACCCGTTTTCAATCCGCCGTCAGTTTGTAAGGTGACGCGAGATCTCAAGTCATTCATTACCAGAGTCTGATGCGTTTCGGCTATACCCAGTTCCCAGGGCAATCCCGCGTGTTTGATGCTGGTCAAAGGTGATGCACCGGTACCTCCACCATCACCCGAGATCAGGATATGGTCAGCGTGGGCTTTGGCAACACCCGATGCAATTGTACCCACACCAACTTCTGAAACCAGTTTGACACTAATACGTGCCGATGGATTCGAGTTCTTCAGGTCGGAGATTAATTGTGCGAGATCCTCGATCGAATAAATATCATGGTGTGGTGGTGGACTAATCAGTCCGACCCCCGGAGTTGAGTGACGCAGGCGGGCGATATAGCTATCTACTTTTGTACCCGGTAATTCACCACCTTCGCCGGGCTTGGCACCTTGTGATATTTTAATCTGTAATTCATCGGCATTTGCCAGATAGTCAATGGTTACACCAAAACGACCAGAAGCAATTTGTTTTATCGCCGAGCGTTTGCTGTCTCCGTTCGGCATTGGTTTAAAGCGGGCTGGATCTTCGCCGCCTTCGCCGGTGTTACTTTTACCGCCCAGGCGATTCATTGCGATTGCCAACGATTCATGAGCTTCGGCGGAGATAGAGCCAAAACTCATTGCGCCGGTACAGAAGCGTTTGACGATTTCTGATGCCGGTTCAACCTGTTCCAGTGGGACTGAGGTCAGGTTGTTATTAAAACCTAACAGGCCTTTGATTGAACAACGGGTTTTGGCATCGTTGTTCATATGTTTGGAGAATTGCTGATATGTCTCGTAGTTGTTAGTTCGTGTTGCTAACTGAATATCGGAAATAGCCTGCGGATCCCACATGTGACGTTCTCCACCGGCACGCCAGTGGAATTCGCCATTATTGGGCAAGGTATTGCTTTGCTCATTCTGGTTTTCAGGATAACCGATATCATGGCGGCGCATACATTCTGTAGCGAGTACGTCAAAGTTAACGCCTTGAATACG
>CAYXAZ010000198.1:0-1819 GCA_964463085.1 uncultured Flavobacteriaceae bacterium
GCCGAAGTTCAGGCTGATATCAATGCAGTCAAAGTCGATATCGAAAAGCTTGAAGACCCCAAAGAGATAGCCGAAGTTAAAGAGATGATAGAAAAACATCTTGAATATACGGAAAGTGGAACAGCGCGGAAAGTACTTGAAAACTGGCATAAAACTTTGCATGGGTTTATAAAGATAATGCCGAGGGATTACAAACGCGCACTGGCTGAACTTGCCGAAGAATCTAAAATGGAGACGATAGCGGGATGACCGCTAGGTTGAGGAAAGAATAATGGGGAAAGATACAGGATTTAGAGAATTTGAAAGAAGCACTCATCAGTACAAGCCTGTAGAAGAAAGAATTAAAAGCTTCTTCGAGTTTATGGTGCCGTTATCGAAAGCCGAGATAGAAACGCAGGGAGCGCGATGCATGAACTGCGGAACCCCTTTCTGCCATCCAAGCTGTCCACTGCATAACCAGATACCAGACTTTAACGACATGGTCTACGAAGGAAAGTGGGACGAAGCATATAAAATCTTAAGGAGCACCAACAACTTCCCTGAATTCACCGGAAAACTTTGTCCGGCACCGTGCGAATCGGGTTGCGTACTCGGCCTTATAAAAAATCCGGTTGCCATCAAGAGCATAGAGCTTGCTATTGTGGAGCATGCGTACAACGAAGGATGGGTAAGGCCGAATCCGCCAAAAAAGAGAACCGGAAAAAAAGTGGCGGTAGTCGGTTCCGGCCCTACAGGGCTTACAGTTGCCGACCAGCTAAACAATGCCGGCCACGAAGTAACGGTGTTTGAAAAATCGGACAGGGTGGGAGGATTGCTCCAGTACGGCATACCGAATTTCAAGCTCGATAAGAAAATAATAAAACGACGCATAATAATAATGGAAGCTGAGGGAATTATATTTAAAACAGGCTCAAATATCGGAATAGATATCCCCGCTTCCAGACTACAGGACGAGTTTGATGCCATAGTGCTTGCCGGAGGCTCCACAATACCTAGAGACTTGCCGATACCTGGAAGGGAGATGGCGAAGGGGGTCCATTTTGCCATGGAGTTCCTAGTGCAGAATAACAAACGGGTCGCTGGTGATAAAATCCCCGAAGGCGAAGAGATACTGGCAACAGGCAAAAACGTGCTCGTAATCGGCGGCGGCGATACCGGTTCCGACTGTGTGGGAACCTCGATAAGGCAGGGAGCGAAGTCGGTAACGCAAATCGAGCTACTCCCAAAACCTCCAGAAGGGAGAACCCCGGAAACAGCATGGCCGCAACACCCGGGCCCAAGAATGTTCAGCACATCAACTTCACAAGAAGAAGGATGCCGCCGCGAATGGTCGGTACTTTCGAAAGAGTTTGTAACCGACAATGACGGCAATGTTGCCGCCGTAAAGTATAAAAAGATAGAATGGCAGAGTAAAACAGCGTTTGAGGAGCTAGAAGGTACCGAAGGTGAATACAAGGTAGACTTAGTAATGCTTGCTATGGGCTTTATGTATCCTGATGCCAATGGCATCATTAAAGATTTAGGGCTAGAGCTGGATAATAGGGGAAATGTAATGACAGGCCCCGACTATCAAACATCAATGATAGGTATTTTTGCCGCAGGCGATATGCGCACGGGCCAATCGCTTATCGTAAGTTGCATCTCCGAAGGGCGAGAATGCGCAAGGTATATTGATATGTTTCTTCGGGGCGGCCACTCACGGCTAGAGTCAAAAAACCAATCGTTCTGCAAACTAAGCTAGCATCTTACAAATACCCAATGAGCCTTTTGGCTCTTGAAAGAATTTTTGTTTCCAGCTTTGCAGCAAGATTTTTCAATA
>CAYXAZ010000199.1:0-1778 GCA_964463085.1 uncultured Flavobacteriaceae bacterium
CTGCAGTGGTATTTGGACCTTACTCATGAGATCGAACGTGGTAATTCGATAGGTCGCCGTGAATTGTTTTAATCGGAGTTGATCTTTTTCCTGAAAGATGATTTGACCACGATATCGACTTGATTCTAAAATCCAACCTCGCGGTGTCCCTTTTACAACTTTCAAGGTTCGGATTCTTTTTTGCCATAATTCTCGAGGGATATAAACTGTCTCTCCGACAGGTTCATTTTTTTCATTGGTCGGAATAATCACACGATAGATTGGAGAACTTTTTGCTGATCTTTTAGCGACCAGATTGCTATCATTGTCGTCCGCATGCGCCGTGGAAATTCCGATGATCAGTGCGGTTATCAAAAGCAGGTGGACATATCGGGTAGTAGAGAGTTGTGAAGTGCTTTTTTGTGTCTTCGCCTCGGGGATCTTGACTTTGAGCATATCGATTGAAATCAACCAATTTAGGCTGTAGCCTGCGAGAATCCCTATTAACATGAACGAAAGAAGTGGCGTGAGAACATCGTAGGAATCGGGCAAAATTAGCGCGACTATACTTGTGGTCAATGCGACGATGGTAACGGTCCAAGGGCGAGTTGAAAATTTCCACCAAGAAAAAAAGAAGGCGAATAAAAATCCTGCCCAGCTTATAGCTGCGATGCTTTCGCTTCGGACAGTCCAGAGAACCATCTCGTCGGAATCATTCATATCAAGAATATAAGAGTTCCAACCGCGAGAATCGATCGATTTAAATTGCTGATCGATGTTGCTGATCCAAAACATCGGCGAGCAAGCAGAAGCGATCTCAAAATCAGCGATTCTGGCAAATGAACCTTCATTGAAGATCGAATCTATGTCGCTATCCGTCGAACTGATCGGCTGTGATAAACGATAGACGGTATCGGCGATTATTTTTTTCGTTGGTTGCTGTAGTTGCAACAGCTTTTCAGTCGAAGTGAGGAGCCATTTGTCGGGTGTGATTAACAGCACCAAATTGTATCGTTGAAGTCGATTTACACCGCGTGAAAAATCATCTGTAGCATCACCAACCGCAGGGATTGCCGTTGATGTAATTCCGATTCTTGATAAAGCACTCTGATCAATCAGGATTGTCGGCGGATTGTCGGTGATGTTTTGTTTTACAACTTCACCGGCGCGACGTAATAAAGTTCCCCAATCTTCAGTTGCTGTTGAGTGACGATCGGCATTAGCTGTTCCGATGATGCTCAAAAATAAAGAGAGTGCTTGCTTTTGGTGCTGAGATTTTTGAGAATCATCGTCAGTCGAGAACTCATGATTATTTCCCTCACCAAGTGGTCCGAAGATCCTTTCTGAAAAATTGAATCGAGCTCTAGGTTGATTGAGCATTTTTTGATGATTACCAAGAATCTCATAGCCCGGTGGAATCCATACCTTACAAGTTTGAGAGAGAATTGGCAGGTTAACTTGGGGCGCAACCGAGCGGATTGAACTAAAGATTCCTAACGGAGAATCGGAGGTGGAATATTCGATACGGACAATAGGGTATCGTTTCTGATTCGGTAACTCGATGGTGATTGTTTGATTCGTTTCAGCATTGGTCTTTTTTTCACTCGGTTGAATGTCGATCTTACGTTGGTCGACATAGACAGCGTTTAAGTGCGCCAATTGAGGAAGTGAGAATTCGATCTTACTGGTATGTGAATTTTCAATTCTTAAGATAGCCAGATGGTTGACCCTGCCTGAAAGTGAGGGACGACTTTGAATATCCATTTCCCATATAAGTGCGCTGGTTTTAATGGGTGCTA
>CAYXAZ010000200.1:0-1685 GCA_964463085.1 uncultured Flavobacteriaceae bacterium
TTTTTTGACGTTCTTAAAGTGATTCTACGAAATCAAACAATCATTTTAAATTAAAATTGTTTTAATAAAAACGAATAGTATTGCTCCCTTTTACGGGATAATAAATTTACATTTATGAAAAAAGTAACCGTATATTTTTTACTTGCAGTTCTAGTATTGGCAACCAGTTGTGGTTCTAGTGATAGAGGAGAACTAACAGGAGTTAGATCTAAAAAGAAATTTTTTCCAGAAAAACCATTAGGAATGACATTAATTCCAGGTGGTGCTTTTACTATGGGTAAAACAGATGAAGATGTTGCTGGTGCATTAAATACACCATCAAGAACTGTTACTGTTAGACCATTTTATATGGATGAAACAGAAATTACTAATAGTGAATATAGAGAGTTTGTTGTTAGAGTTAGAGATTCTATAGTAAGAACTCAATTAGCTATCCTTGCTGACGAAGCTGGTTTTGGAGCAGCAAGTGCTGATCTTGATGCCGGAGCTCAAACCGGAGGAGATAGCGGAGACGCTTCAGGAATTCAAAAATATAAATTTGCTGAACCAGATACTACTGCCAATGTGTATTATAAATATATGATGGACAATTATGGTAGTCTGGGAGATTTAAATTCTCCTACAGAAGGTAAAGCTTTGAATTGGGAGCCTGAATTGGTATGGAGTGCTGGCGAATACCCGGACGCATATTATGCAGAAGCTATGGACAGTCTATACGTACCAATTAATGAAACTTTTGATGGTAGAAGAATTATTGATACAAAAAAATTACAATACTTATATTTCACTTTTGATAGAGAAGCTGCAGCGCGTAATAGTGGTAATAGAAAAGATTTTATTAAAAAGAATATTATAGAAGTATATCCTGATACTACAGTATGGGTAAAAGATTTTAATTATTCATATAATGACCCGATGCACCAAGATTATTTTTGGCATCAGGCATATAATGATTATCCTGTTGTAGGTGTTTCTTGGCAACAAGCAAAAGCTTTTTGTGACTTTAGAACACAAAAGAAAAATAGATTTTTAACTTCAACTAATAAAAAGAAAGCATCTGGTAGAGTACCAAGCTTTAGATTACCAACTGAAGCTGAGTGGGAATATGCTGCTCGTGGTGGATTGGAATATGCTAAATACCCTTGGGGTGGACCTTATACTGTTAGTGATAGAGGATGTTTCTTAGCAAACTTTAAACCTGAAAGAGGTGATTACGCTGCAGATGGAGCATTATATACTATGGAAGCTAAATCTTTCAGTCCTAACGACTATGGTTTATATAATATGTCCGGTAACGTTTCAGAATGGACGGCTACAGCTTATAACCCTGCATCATATTATTTAGGTTCTACTATGAATCCGAATGTTGATGATGAAAATAATCATAGAAAAGTAATTCGTGGAGGTTCTTGGAAAGACGTAGCATACTTCTTAGAAGTAAGTACCAGAGACTATGAATATGGAGATTCAGCGAGAAGCTATGTAGGTTTTAGAACAGTACAAGACTACATGGGAACTAAAATGAAAGGAAAAAAATAATAACCAAAATACAATAATCTATAAAAATAGAAGTTTAACTAACTCGAAATTATAATTAACCCAAAAACTTAAAGTTAAATTAAAAATTAAAAATTATGGCACAATCACTTAGAAAGAAAAAAATGATGAATATGGCTTACGGCCTA
>CAYXAZ010000201.1:0-1673 GCA_964463085.1 uncultured Flavobacteriaceae bacterium
TTCTCGAAGGCAAAAACGTATTGATCGTCGGACTCGCCAGCAACCGCTCCATCGCCTGGGGCATCGCCAAGGCCATGCACCGCGAAGGCGCCAATCTGGCCTTCACCTATCAGAACGAAAAACTGCAGGGCCGCGTGGAAAAGTTTGCCGCCGAACTCAATTCCGATATCACCCTGCCCTGCGACGTGGGCAGCGATGAGCAGATCGATGCGGTGTTCGCGGACTTAGCGAAATCCTGGGATCACCTCGACGTAATCATCCATTCCGTAGGCTTCGCGCCGCGCGAAGAGCTGGAAGGCTCCTACCTCGACAGCGTCACCCGCGAGGGCTTCAAGACCGCTCACGACATCAGCTCCTACAGCTTCACCGCACTGGCCAAGGGCGGGCGTGAAATGATGAAGGGCCGCAACGGTGCGCTTCTGACCCTGAGCTATCTGGGCGCCGAGCGCGTGCTGCCCAACTACAACGTGATGGGCCTGGCCAAGGCCAGCCTGGAAGCCAACGTACGCTACATGGCCGACAGCCTCGGCCCGGAAGGCACCCGCGTCAACGCCATCTCCGCCGGTCCGATCCGCACCCTGGCTGCCTCCGGCATCAAGGGCTTTCGCGCCATGCTGGACTACAGCGAACAGAACACCCCGCTGCGTCGCAACGTCACCATCGACGAAGTCGGCAACGCCGCCGCCTTCCTCTGCTCCGACCTCGCCTCCGGCATCACCGGCGAGATCACCTATGTCGACGGTGGTTACAACATCACCGGCATGGGCCAGCTCGGCAAATAAACACCGCTGTAGGGGCGGCCCCGCAGGCCGCGATCTCTGTACCACGATAGGCCTCGAATATTCACCACGGAGGAGTACAGAGTGACTGAATATTTTTTCTGTGAACCTCCGTGTCCTCTGTGGTAAAAAATCCTTTCGCGGCCTGCGGGGCCGCTCCTACGCAATCAAAGCCCATCGATTTTATTCCTTCCTCCGCCCCAACTTTATTTTCTGTCTACAAAACCCTTTCCTGACAGCCTGAAAGCCTCTCCATTAGTATTTCCTTATATTATATAAATACTTTCTGTGCGGTTTTTTGCGCGGATTGCGCTATGTTTCCCATTAAGGGCGCTTTTACATAACAACAAGGGAGACGCAGGAGCGTGCCGGGCCACCATACCAACAGGCTGCATCCGCACCACTTCCCCGCCCCTCGCCCGCAGGATTCGTTACGGGTGATGCCACCCAACAGAAAACAGCTTGCCATCGTGAAGGAGGTAGAACGTGAACATTGGGAAACCGAGTCATGGGGCCGCGCGGAAACACATCCGTGCCGGTACGACATCGACGCTGCTGGCAGCAGCGCTGACAACATTGATGCTAACCATCTACGCCCCCCCCGCCAGCGCCGAATACGGTGACATCGTTATCAACAACTATTCCGACGAGGCCGGCATGCGGCCGCCCATCTTCCCCCACTGGTTCCACCGCATTCGCTTCCGCTGCAAGATCTGCCACTCCGACCTCGGCTTCAAATTCAAGGCTGGCGGTAACGACATCAACATGGCAAAAATTATCAACGGTGAATACTGCGGCGCCTGCCACAACGGCGACATCGCGTGGTCCATCGAGAACTGCGAAGTCTGCCATTCGGCAAAACCCGGCACGCCGACGCAGGTGCATCGCAGCACC
>CAYXAZ010000202.1:0-1665 GCA_964463085.1 uncultured Flavobacteriaceae bacterium
TACCCTGGTATAGCTGTTGGAAATGATTGTAAGGCTTGTTATAAAAATTGGGGCTTTAGTGATCATTTAGGTCAAAAAGTTACCGGGTATAGAATTGTTGGGGTGAGTAATGAGTAAAGATGAACTAATAGCAAAGCAGAAGTTAAGTACATAAAAGGGGTGAGTGATGAGCACTAAATACAAAACAAGCAAAGAAGTCCCAACTGAGTCATTTATTAAAAGATTACATGAATTAGCTAAACTAGTTAGATTACCAAAAAACGACCCAATCAGAATATTCTCTATGAGAATTCCAGCTGAGCATGATCATTGTCTAGACTTAGTAATGAGCGGTTCAGCTATTCGGTTAGCTTCTCTTGAAAAAGAAAACGAATACCAAGCTAAAATAATTAATGACCGTGATGGCATGATTAAAGAGCAGAGGGAGGATTTAATTAAAATAAGTAACTTATTAGACAGAACTACAGGCGTGTCTTCTGATGATTGACCTTGTTGTATCGGTTTTAGTCGTACTAATAACCACCCTGTCACACTTTAAGGAGATAACTAAATATGACAATTGAAGCATTTCCGTTGCAATGGCCTGTAGATAAAATACGTACTAAATGTCTTGAACGAGCAAGATTTAGCACTACATTTTCCAAGGCTCGCGATCAACTACACAAAGAAATTGAAATGCTTGGTGGTTCCAGCATCATATTATCAACAGATATTCCTTTACGACAAGATGGTTTGCCATACGCTGCTAGGCGTGAGCCAAATGATAAAGGAGTTGCTGTATATTTTATCTATAAAAAGAATCAAATGTGCTTCGCTTGTGATTCATGGGATCGAATTATGGATAATGTTCATGCTATTTGTAAAACAATTAATGCACTTCGTGGAATAGCTAGATGGGGTACGGGTGATATGGTTGAACAGGCTTTTTCTGGATTTGTTGCTCTCCCAGAGGGTGATAATTGGAAATCCGTCTTAAATTACTGCGTTGGCGATACATGGATTGATGTTGACAAGAAATATAAACAGCTTCGAAGTAACGCGCATCCAGATAGAGATGGTGGTAGTGCTGATGAGTTTTATAAATTAAATACAGCATGGCGTGAAGCAGAAGTTTATTTTTCAACTAAGGACAACCAAATATGACAGCGTTTAAATTAAGCAGGTATTGGAATAAAGAAGATATTGATGTTCTAATGAATAATTTAATTAGTTACGTTGGTAATTATGGTGATGAGATACATGTAGATTGTGCTAATGCCATTAGATCATTATTAGTTGAAAATGAACGGCAAAGGAAGGATTTAATAAAAGTAATTTCATTACTAAAAAGCTTAACGCTAGATAATTTGATGATTAGTATTAATGAGGTTGAAGAATTAGCAAATAAATATATTAAAGATTAAATAGTTTATGGATGAAGCTAACAGGAAACAGTAAGCCCGAGACCGTACCCTTGCGCCCAACGGCGAACAGGCACAAAACTAGGAACGGCACAGCACCAAATTGTTAGTGAATTCCGCCATTTTTAAAGTTTACAGTAACATACTAAATATGAGGTCGAAGTTAGTTAAATTCAATTAAACGGGTATTATGGCATTAGTTAGGTCAGCAGCAAAACCTGATTCGTTTTAAAAGTTTAGGGGTAGAAGCATGTAGTCATGCACC
>CAYXAZ010000203.1:0-1531 GCA_964463085.1 uncultured Flavobacteriaceae bacterium
GACTCCCAAAAGTCACCTTGTAAAGGTGGCTTTTGGGGTATCGAATTATAGTTAGAGGAAAAATGAGGAAATAAACAATGGCTATTTCAGTAAGCTTTATTAATATGAAGGGCGGCGTAGGAAAAACAACGCTGGCGGTTCAAGTTGCCCATGCTGCTGATAGAGCTGGTTATAAAACACTTGTTATTGATCTTGATCCTCAATCAAATCTAAGTCAGTCACTTTTAACGCCAGAAAGATATGTAGCGCATCTTGAAGAACGTAAACCGACAGTAGTTCAAATATTTGATCGTTATTTACCTGCAACAAGTGAACATGAATCACCGAGAAAAGTTGATATTCAAGATGTAATAATAAAAAAAGCTGGCTATTGGCACAATAGTTCACTTGATCTCATTCCAAGCCGTTTAGAACTTTCACATTCATTAAAAAACCCAACAGGCAAGGAAAGAAGGCTCGCTAAAGCTCTTGCAAAAGTTTCAGATGATTATAATTTAATCATTATTGATTGTGCACCTACAGAGTCAATACTCACTGAAGCGGCATATTTTGCTAGTCGATATGTGTTAGTGCCAGTAAAGCCTGAGTTTATGGCTACAATTGGTTTGCCTCTACTTGCACGCTCTATTGAAGAATTCAATATGGAGAACGAAGATCATAATCTAGATATTTGCGGTATAGTATTTAATCACTCATCTAGCTACTCCGAAGGGCCAGAGGGAAGGCAATCAGTTAAAGATGTAAAAACGGCTGCAGGCAGACGTGGGTGGCATGTTTTTAATACTCATGTTCATTATTCTGCCTCATATCCTAAATCAGCACGAGAAGGAACTCCTATTGGTAATACAAGTTATGTTCGTTGGGAAGTCACAAAAGAATTCAGTAATTTTAGCTCAGAGTTCTTTTCTGCCATAGGGCTTTCCGAGGATGAATAAATGAAAAATGATTTATTACAAATTGAAATAGATTTGCTTTTACTGAAATATGGTGAAGCAGCAGTTATTAAGGCACTTTCATCTGCTGTCGTAACAACTGAGGATGAGCTGAATAAAAAAATACGCACGTTAAAAGAGAAGAAATTAAAGGCACCAAAAAGCCCTAGGCAACAAAAACAACCCCTAGATATTGCTAAAGAAGTTATAACTGGATCAAGCAACGAGCATCAGTTAATAAAATTGGCCACTCTGTATCAGAATAAACAATTTCTTCCACAACTAAAAGATGTAAAGCGTTTCCTTGGGCGTTTTAATATAAATAAAAATATCAAAAGCAGAAATGAAGCTACTCGCGTGGTTTTTGAATCGTTAACAAAGTGTTCATCAGATGAGCTTACTACTTTTTCTACAAATTCAAATACTAATAGCCAATCATCTTTTGCTAAACTGGCTGAGCATATTATGGGTGATGGTAACAATAAATCCTCTAACAAATAGCTCCACTGGACAATTCAAAGCGGCACTTGTTTTGCTAAAAAACCAGCAAAAGAGCGCAAGCTCTATAAAGGTAAAGCGCAATGAAAAAAGAATATGAT